>JBJEOX010000178.1:0-13080 GCA_051880935.1 Ruminococcus sp. | reverse complement strand
AATCTCGACCGCCGTTCACGTCAAGCTTAACAGTGTAGCTGAAATCACGGTCGATTGAAGAAGTGATATTTTTATTCTCTTTATCAAATACCTGTTTTGTAAGCTTAAGCGAGCCCGTATTGAGCGTATTTACATAGTGGAGCAGAAGCTCGGCGTTTTCGTCGGCATTTGTTCCCTCAAGGGTAAATTCCGCCTTAGTTGACGCACCGAGTCCAAGCTGATTACCCTTTGCGCTGTCAAACAACACCCATTTTGTGCTGTATCTGTCGGCAAGCGAAACAGCAGAGTTCGACTCGATTCCGCTTTCGTTTACAGTCATCTGACTGCCTGTTTTAAACCGGCTGACAAAGTATGCGCTTTCCTCGTCTTTCAGACCGAAAGAGCCGTTGCTGTCAAGCGTTCTTGTTGAGGTATTGCCTGATTGGTCGGTATATGTATACGTCTTGCCCGACACGCTTTCGGATGCATTTGACGAATTGTATGAGAATGTATCGTTGTCGTAAACAGCCTGAGCCAGAGTGCTGTTATTGATTCCGTCGGCAACAACCTCTTTGTCAATCTCAAGGTTGTTTGTAACGGGAGTCATTGTAAAGTGCACCTGGAAGTTTGACTCGATAAGACCTCTTTCCATATAGAATACCGTCATATGGTATGTCTTGTTAGGATTGAGCGTCTGACCGCCGTAGAATGATTTTGAAACTGAGCCTTTGGAAGTGCCTGCGGTTGAAGTGTAGGTGTACAGCTCAGCCTTGCTGTTTACAATGTTAAAGACATTGCCTGTTGCCCCGACTGAATTTAATGTGCAAATCTCGCTTGAGGTGGTTTTTGCAGTGTTGATTGTGAACTGCGAATCACCTCTCAGTGCAGAAACCTTGAATTTGTAGAAGTCAACCGAGTTGCCGTCCTTCATCTTATAGCTTACGGCAGCATAAGGTGAAATGTAGGTATCTACGGGATTGCCCGATGAATCGGTTTTGTTCCACGTCTTAAAGCAGAGATTGCTGTAGCTGTCCTTCTTAATCCAGATTTCGTCTGACGGAACAGCCACTTTTTCGGTAGTGTCGCTGTTGTAGTCGTTGTACACGAAGTCTGAGGTTGCAGTCATTGTGCTGAAATCGATAGTACCGCTTGAGAATTTGTGGTCACCGCCGAGGTCGAGCACGAGCTGTGAGTTGCCTTCATCATCGCTTATGTATACCCAGAGGTCATCGTCACCCGAGAAGTCAAAGGTTACGGGGTCGGACGAGGTTGAAATCGTTGAATTTCCGCCTGTGATGCCCGAAGAAGAATACTTCCAGATTTTGCCCTTGTAGTCGGATAGCTTGATGTTTGTTCCCTCTTTAGGATACTGATTGCTCCAGCCGCCGTTTGCAGATGTCAGAATAAAGTTAGGATAACTGCTGTAAGTGCTGTAATTAATTACGTAATAGCCGTATGAGTTTTTGCTTAACGCTGTGGGCGAGCCTGTGTTGCCGTTGCCGTAGCCGTAGAATGCAACGGTGCCGTAATCGGAAGAAATCCAGATTTCATTTTCGGGAACGGTAATTGTTTCGCCCTTTTTCAGGTAACCGTCCTCGGGTACTCGGAAGTCAATATCAAGTCTTATGCCAAAGCCGTAGTCAAGCGCATCGTTGCCGCCTCTTGTGTAGGAAGGGCTGATGCTCGGCTGACCGTTTGTTGACAATGACGTTCCGCTGTAATTATACGCATTGCCTGCCGCATAGGAACTAAAGCTGAGGTCGCCTGTCTTATTTGTATAAGCGCCTGCTTGCGAAGTCAGAAGGAAATTGGGGTAGGTTGAATAAATTGATGAATTTATTACATAGTAGCCGTATTCATTTTTTGTAAGCGCAACAGGTGAGCTTGAATATGAGGACGAGGTGTTCCAGGCGTGAATTGCAACGGTTGAATGACTTGAAGAAATCCAGATTTCATTTGAAGGTACATTAATCGCTGTGCCCGAAATTGTCTGACTCTTGGTTGAGTCTGTGTTGTTGAACGGATAGATACCAAAACCTACGGTATCGCTCAATCCGAACTGCGAGCCGCCGTCTGTTACGGCATAGCTTGAGCCCTTGCCGTAATTTACGGCTTTCGGCTCTGTTCCGTCCCATGTGAAGTAAACATTGTCGGAATCTGACTTGCTCTGATTTGACACCGTGCCGTCGCTGTTACGTTTACCGCCGCCCGATGAGTCGAACGAATATGTTGTAACACCGTTTTCATCAGTTTCGTATGTAAACGGGAAGTATGAATCAAACACCTTTGCAAGCTCTTTGTTCGTTCCGTTTGCAGTGCCGTTTGTAAGCCACGCAGAATCAAAAAGCGGAACGCCGATAGTTCTGCCGTCGGTTGTTGCGGCTGTGAGCTTGTTATTGGAAAGACTGTTTGACGTAAGTCCCATAATGGATTTCCAGTAGCCGCCGAGGCCTGCCGAGTTGTTTATTACATTTTTAAAGTTGGTATAGTAATTGTCGCCATATTTTTCGCCGTTGAAGTTACCGAAATAAAGCGGATATTTCCAATTATTATTTTTGGTATATGTATCAAGTGCGCTGTCAAGCGTTCTGAACGGCTCCCACGCTGCTTCAAGAGTAGCACTGCTGTTATTAAGGTATCCGTAAGTTAGTTCATTATCTGAAAGATAGTCAAAATACGTAGCCTTAACTCCGTAAACCTTGGTGCTGTCAAAGGTGTTGGGAATTCTTGAGGACTTTGCAGGCAGATTATCAAAGGTTGTCCAGTAGCTTGCGCTGTCCATAATGTAGAGAGGCTGAGCGTCACTCTGCATTTTCAGGTTGGAAGAAGCACCTATGGTATTGCTCAGGTTCGGCTGAAATCTGAACGTTGCGTCTACGGGAACGCTCGCATAGAAATAAGTAACGTCGTTTTCATCCGTCACATCGGTCATAGGAACTGTTACCTGATAAGCGTCGCTTAAGTCGTATGTAACATAAGCTACTGTCCAGCTTTTGTTGTACAGGTAAACCGTTTTGGTTGTTGCCGAAATATTCGTGCCGTTGTAGCTGTACTTACTGATTGAGATATTTCCGCTTGCGTCCAGATAAAAGAGATTCCGGCTTGCGCTCATAGTGGAAATGTTTGCCGCCGCCGAGGTGACTGTTTTAAATGTTGTGTTGTCAAAATAAGCAACACGGTTGCTGTCGTAGACAACATCAAAGTCAGCAGACTGCGATGTGCCCGACGTGGCAAAAATACAGTGCTTGTACGCCTTGTCAACATCGTAGTAGTAATAGTTGCCGTATGCAGTCATCTTAGGCTTGTCAGCCCAATCTGTAAGCCTGTCGGTACTGCTGTTGTAGGCGTAGATATACTCTCTGTCCTTGTTTTCGGAGTTGCTGTAATACTTTTTGGTAATAATTCTGTATTTACCGTCAGCAAGATTTTTTGTCAGCTCCATAGGATAATCACTTGCATAAGCCTTGAGCGTCATTGTGTTTGCAGAGGTTACGTCGGAGGGAACTACAGCCTTAAGCTGATTTTCCTTGCCGGACGATACAAACGTTACAGACGAGCCGCTGTCAAAGCTTGCTGTGACTATTTTACCCTGCCACTCGCTGTTTGAGGAAATGTCAAGGTAAATTGTTCTGCCGGCAAGATTTTCCGCCGCAGAAACAGTGAGCGAAAATCCGCTCACCAGACATACGGAAATCATCATTGAAAAAGCGAGCACAAGCGACAGGCTCTTTCTGAAAAATCTTCCGGTTTTTCTGATTGCGCTATACACCTGCTCTCACTTCCTTTCCGTACGCACCACTTGCTATAAAAATAGCTCTCATTTTTGTCTCTCCTTTATAAACTTTATAAATACAAATATAAGGTATAGTTTTTAAAGCTATTCTACTTCATTTTAACAATCAGAAATAATGGCGAATACCAATATTGTGAAATCAAATAGTAAAATCTATCCGTTTCTTTAGAGTAACCATATTATATAATATTTTATTGCTTTATTAAAGTCGCAATGTACACAAATCTAAGATTATTTTTTGGTAATAATTAACAGATTTTTTCGAGCGTTTGTTCGTGGCAAAATTTTATTTTTTAAAGGGAAAATTTATTGAATTATTTGATTACTTGCGACTTTTTTACAATAATATTGCCTTTATTTTCTAAGAAGATACAAATTTCGCCTTATCATTTTACAACTTCTTTACAACACAATAAAATTTATTAGTCAATTTAGCCAAAGAAAAATTGATGATATATTGTTGTTGTTTCAATTTATCGGATTTTTACTGCAAAGAAGTCGGGCAGGGTAGCCCTGCGGCAAATCGGTCGAGTGCCTCGACACGCAAATCGAGTATATAATACTAATACCTAATAAAAAGCAGACAATCTTTGCGGTCTAATTTCCGCAAATATAAGCTACTTTCCATTAGGAATTAGTATAAGTCGGTTTGTTCGGATAAAACAGTTGTCCGAATTATTAATTGATATATCGGTAACGTTTTTGAACGACAAGGGCGTCGCTCACTACGATTTTGCACAAACGTTTCCTATAACGCAAAAATCGGGATACCGCTGTAAGCGATACCCCGACCTGACTGCTAAAAATATTGCAGAAATCAAAATTGTTAATTTTTAATTGTTAATTGTAAATTGTTTATGCATCTCTGCCGCAGCACTTCTTGTACTTTTTGCCGCTGCCGCAGGGGCACGGGTCGTTTCTGCCGACTTTCTTGCCCTTTCTTACCGTCTTGTTGGCGGTGTCTGTTCCGTCGGACGAGGTCTGTGTGGGCTTTGCAACCTGCTCACGCTTCAAAGCAACCTCAACCGCATTCGGCTTGGGCTTTTCCTCGCCGTTGTTAATCATCACCTGATGTGCCGCCGCAGCCTGCTTTTCAGCCGCCTTTCTTGCCGCCTCAATTGCCTCCTGACGCTTCTGCACCTCGTACACACGCTTGGGCATTATAAGCATAAGCTTTACTGTGTCCTCACGGATATTCTCAATCATCTCGTCGAACATATCAAAGCCTTCAATACGGTACTCAACAACAGGGTCGTGCTGACCGTAGGAACGCAGTCTGATGCCTGCCTTGAGCTGGTCCATATTGTCGATATGGTCCATCCAGTAGGTGTCAACACTCTTGAGAAGATATACACGCTCCATCTCACGGATTGTTTCAGGCGGAAGCAGTTCCTCGTTCTCCTTCATAAGTGCGAGTGCGTCGTCAACAATCATCTGCTTGATTTCGTCTGCTTCCATATCGTCAAGGTCATCAAGGCTTAAATCGTACTTTTCATCGTCTGTGATTATCCAACCCTTGTAGTAGTCAACAAGGCTCTGGTAGTTCCAGTTTTCCTTGGGTCCTTCGGGCAGGTAGTGCTTGATTGACGTATCAATTGTATCCTCAAGCATTTTAAGCACTGTTTCGTGCAAATCCTCGCCGTTGAGAACCTGGTCACGCTGACCGTAGATGATTTCACGCTGACGGTTAAGAACGTCGTCGTACTGGAGAACGTCTTTACGAATTCCGAAGTTACGAAGCTCTACCTTCTCCTGAGAGCCCTCGATAATGCTTGAAAGCATCTTGTTTTCAATGGGCATATTCTCGTCAACGTTCATACGCTCCATCATAAGCTTCATTCTGTCACCGCCGAACAGACGCATTAAATCGTCCTCGGTTGACAGATAGAAACGGCTGACGCCGGGGTCGCCCTGACGTCCGGAACGTCCTCTGAGCTGGTTGTCAATACGTCTTGACTCGTGGCGTTCCGTACCGATAATCATAAGTCCGCCTGCCTGACGAACCTGCTCAGCCTCGTCCTTGATTTCCTCTTTATATTCAGCGTTCAATTCTTGGAAAGTCTTTCTTGCGTTGATGATTTCCTCATCTTCGGTTTCGGCGTAGCCTGTTGCCTCCTCGATAAGCTCCTCGGGGAAGCCCTGCTTGCGCATTGAAGCCTTAGCCATATACTCAGCGTTACCGCCGAGGATAATATCCGTACCACGGCCTGCCATATTCGTTGCGATTGTTACTGCTCCGAGCTTACCTGCCTGAGCGACAATCTCGGCTTCCTTTTCGTGCTGTTTAGCGTTGAGGACGTTGTGCTTTATGCCGCGCTTTTTGAGCATTTTTGAGAGGACTTCCGACTTTTCAATTGAAATTGTACCGACAAGCACGGGCTGACCTTTTTCGTGAGCCTCGCAGATTCTGTCGATAACTGCGTTGAACTTTCCTCTTTCGGTCTTGTAAATCGAGTCGGGCAAATCCTTACGGATAACAGGCTTGTTTGTCGGGATTTCAACAACGTCGAGCTTGTAGATTTCCTGAAATTCTTCGGATTCTGTCTGAGCAGTACCCGTCATACCCGAAAGCTTTTTGTAAAGTCTGAAATAGTTCTGGAACGTGATTGTAGCAAGAGTTTTGCTTTCGCTCTGAACCTTTACGCCCTCTTTTGCCTCAATAGCCTGATGAAGTCCCTCGTTGAAGCGTCTGCCGTACATAAGACGACCGGTAAATTCGTCAACGATGATAACCTCGTCGTCCTTTACAACGTAGTCAACGTCGAGCTTCATAACGCCGTTAGCCTTGATAGCCTGATTTACGTGGTGCTGAATTGTGAGGTTTTCGGGGTCTGTGAGGTTTTCAATACCGAAGAATTCCTCGGCTTTCTTAACGCCGCTCTGTGTAAGAGTAGCCGTTTTCTGCTTTTCGTCTACAACGTAGTCAATGCCGTTCTCCTCGTAGTACTCCTCCATATCCTCCTTGGAGTCAAGCTCGGCAAAACGCTGGATTTTAAGAGTTTTTGCAAATGCGTCTGCTCTTTCGTAGAGGTCGGTTGACTTGTCGCCTTTACCCGAAATGATAAGCGGAGTTCTCGCCTCATCAATGAGGATTGAGTCGACCTCGTCGACGATTGCAAAGGCGTGCTCACGCTGAACCTTCTGCTCCTTGTAAACAACCATATTGTCACGCAGGTAGTCAAAGCCCAGCTCGTTGTTTGTTCCGTATGTAATGTCGGCGTTGTAAGCCGCTTTTCTCTGCTCGTTGTCAATCTCGTGAGTGATAAGACCGACGGTAAGACCGAGGTATCTGTAGAGCTTGCCCATCCACTCGGAGTCACGGCGTGCGAGGTAGTCGTTGACGGTAACGATATGAACACCGTTGCCTGTTAAGCCGTTTAAGTATGCCGGAAGGGTAGCAACAAGGGTTTTACCTTCACCTGTTTTCATCTCGGCGATACGTCCCTGATGAAGAACGATGCCGCCGATAACCTGAACCGGGTAGTGCTTCATTCCGAGCACACGCAAGCTTGCCTCACGGCAGACAGCAAATGCGTCGGGGAGAATATCATCTGTAGTTTCGCCGTTTGCAAGGCGTTCCTTTAATATTGCAGTCTGGTTTTTCAGCTCGCTTTCGCTCATTGCGGCGTACTTGTCCTCAAGAGCAAGCACCTTGTCGCAAATAGGCTGTACACGCTTGACCTCTCGCTTGCTGTAGTTGCCAAACATAGCTTTCAAAAAATTCATTGTTCTGTTCCTTTCTGTGTATATGTAGGGAACGGTCTTGACCGTTCCGATTAATATATATGTCGGTCTGAATCTTACGGAACGGTCAAGACCGTTCCCTACATTGTTGATAGTAACAACGACACATATTTTATTTCGTTAGATTTTCACATAAATTGCTTTGCAATTTTGTGAACGGGACGTTTGGAAGCCGTCCCCTACGGCTGTAACGGAAATGTTGCCTGTTTATGAACATAAATTCATCACGCAAGCGTTTCCATTTAATTAATTCCGAATTACGCATTCCGAATTCCGAATTAATCTAACCAACCGCCGAGGCTCCGAGGGACTTTGCCGCCTGAATCATAGCCGCCTGAACGACAGGACCTGCATAGGTAAATCCGAATCCCGAATCCTCAACAACGCAGGCAAACGCCAGCGGACAGTCCTCGTCCTTTGAGTAGCCCACCATCCAGCCGTTAGGCTCCTTGTCGTTGCCGACCTCGGCAGTACCTGTCTTGGCGCAGACTGTCAGTCCGCCGAACAAATAGTCGCCGTAATAGTCGGTTATCGTATATCTCATTATTTCATCAAGCTGTGCGGCAGTGTCCTTGCTGAACATTTGTCTGCCGTTTCCGCTTTTATTTATGCCGATTGCCGAAAGAATCGAAGCCGCTCCGTCCTCAACAAGAGTGGGAGTTGTAGCCTTTCCGCCGTTTGCAATTGCACCGCAGATTATAGCCATCTGCATAGGATTGACCTCGTCGTTGTACTGACCTACACCCGACCACGCAAGCTGGTTGGTGTTAGCCTTTGAAACATCGTAATTACCCTTGGCGGTTTTTACGCCGTCAACCTCAAACGACATATTTATGCCGATTTTCTCAGCCGTTTCGTTCATCGTATCTGCACCGAGTTCAACTGCAAGCTCTGCAAAAACTATGTTGCACGAATGTGCCATAGCCTGTTTGAAGTCGATTGTTCCGTGAGGCTCAACGCAGGTTATGTCACTGCCGCCGATTTCCTCACTGCCTGTGCAGGTCCACGTTCTCTCGTAGATATCGGGGATATTTTCGATTGCCGCCGCAGATGTAACGATTTTGAAAATTGAGCCGGGTGTGTATGACGAGGAAAGCACATTGTCAAGATAAACGCCCTCGTACTCGCTTTCGTTTTCTTCTGTAATCTCGGGCGGAGCCTGCGGGTCATAGCCCTTTGTGCTGACCGAGCAGATTACCTCGCCCGTTTTATAGTTATATATCACGCAGGCGCCCTTTTTGTCGTAGCTTGCAAGCACGTCGTAAGCCGCCGCACAGGTTTTTGCGTCAACAGTAAGCTTTAAGTCGTTTGAGCTTCTCAGCGACTGGGGCATATTCAGTCCCCATAACAGGCTGTAGCCCGAAAGCTGAGAGCGGTACATACTCTGCGCCGCCGTTGAAATGTTCAGGCTGTTGTCGCCCACAACGTGCAAAAGCGATTTCCTCACGTTTGCGTTTTCATTATATACACGCTCGCCGTCAACGGTCTGAGCAAGCACCTCGCCGTTTCTGTCGTAGATTGCGCCTGCCTGCGCAAGACCGCCGCTGCCCGCAATGTGGGCATTGTACGGCTGGTCAACCCAGTCGTCGGCGTTCATAATAAGCTGAAACGTAAGATAACCCATTCCGCCTATGAATGCAAGAGTAAGTATAAAAATTAATGTGCTTCGTCGTAATACTCTTTTCAAATAAACGCCTCCTTTTTATTCTTTGTACAAAGATTTATTCCATAAAATATTTATCCAATTCCCACTTAATCGGGTTTGTGTCAATATATTCCCATATTTCGTCATAGTCTTTTTGTGTTCGGATTATGTGGTCGTGGTACGACCTTTGCCATAAATCTATCCCTGATTGTTTGTTGGTATATCTTTTTAATGAAGATATTAGCTTTGGTATTATCTCATTGGCTCGGGTTTTATCCACGTTTTCCGTAGGGGACGGCTTTTCCGAAGAGTGCTTCTTTGTTTTTACTGCAAATCGTTACAAAATACGCTCCGTTTTCCGAATAATCGTAATTCTTCAAACGCATTTGCTTGCGGTTTTGTTTCATTGCTTTATCACCTTTTAACAGCGTATGTCCTCTCGTCTGCCGCCTTGATGAATGCAATCAACCCCCAGCATGCCATAATGCTCGAGCCGCCTGCACTTATGAACGGGAACGTAACACCCGTAAGCGGAAGAATGTCGGTTGCGCCGAAAATATTGAGTGAAAGCTGAACGACAAGCAAGCCTGCTGCACAGCACGCTGAAATTGAATAGAAAGTGCTTCTGCTTCGTGTGGTGATTGCACGTGCGTAAATCACGAGCGCACCAACGGCAATTGCAAGCGTAATTGCAACAATAATGCCCATTTCCTCGGCTACGATGCCGAAAACAAGGTCGCTCTCGGACGCTCCGACCTGCTTTAAAAAGCCGTTTCCGATACCTACGCCGAAAAGTCCGCCGCTTGCCAGAAACGTGAGCACGTGAGTCTGCTGATAGCCCTCAGCCTGCGCATACTGCCACGCATGTCCCCATACCTTGAAGCGGTCGGCAACATACGGCTTGAATTTCAGAATGAACGTCACGCCGAAAACAGCCGCCGCAACGGCGAGGATTATCGTCTTGAAGTCGCCCGAACGCATAAACGCAATAATCAGGAACGTCATAAAGAAGATAAGCGCCGTTCCGAAGTCGCCCATAAACGCAAGCAAGCCTACGCATACAGCTGAAAATATAATAAACTCAAAAAGGTTTTTGTTGGTCTGCAATTTATCAAGCGCACTCGCACCGATAAAAATATAGATTATCTTAACAAGCTCCGACGGCTGAATCGAAACAGGACCGATTACAATCCAGTTAGCCGCACCGTAGGTTATCTTGCCGAGTATAATACTCGACAAAAGCAGCAGCACTGCTACAATCATCATCGGGATTCTCAGCTTGTTTACTTTGTCGGGGTCTTCGATTATCCTGATGATTACGCAGAACAGCACCATTCCTATTGCCGCCGCAATAAGCTGGGTATAGGCTGATTTTTCGTTCTGCCTTATCAGCAGCATTACGCCGATTCCCGTAAGGAAGAGTGCAAGAGCTTCAAGCTCAAAGTTGATTCGCTTTAATACTACCGTTGAAACGAAGAAAAAGCCCCATTCAACAGCCGCTAGCGCACCGAAAAGCACCAAGGGCGCATACTGATTTGTTGCGTCGTTCCAGAACATAGCTTCAACGCACATAAAGAAATGGAAAATTGTCACGAGCAGCATAAGCTTCCACGATTTAATCGCAGGCTTATTGCTTACCTTTGAGAAAAACCAGCTTGACTTAAGCTGTTCGTCATATTCAGCGCCACGCTTGAATTCAAACTCGGAGTTGCCTACACCGATTACGTCGTCGATAAGCACCTGAGTTCTGCCGTGAATTCTCTTGCCGTTTACGAAAGTACCGCTCTTAGAGCCTGTGTCGGTAACAAACCAGCCATCCTTTCGCCTTAAAAGCACGCAGTGATTTCTTGAAACGGCAGGGTCATAAAAAACAACGTCGCTCGACTTGCTTCTGCCGATTGAATTTTCCCAGAAAAGAACGGGCAGTTTCAGTCCCGTATTCGGATTGGAAAGCGTAACAAGCGGCTTTTCACCACGTCTGTGACGGCGCATTGCGGCATAGCACTGGTAAACGATTATCAGCGCATAGACAGGTAGAATTATGCGCAGTGCAACTACGCCGATGTCGAAAATTACCGAGAGGTCAAACACGCCCAAAGCTCCTTTCACAAAATATGTATGCATATATTGTCAATATTTTTAATTCATATGCCAAATGGTATAATTACAGTTATACAGTTTCTATAATAATCCAAAATAGCGTAAAAGTCAATATTTTTGTAAGCGCAGAGCAACAATATCCGCTATTTTACGTTGCATACAGAAAACAAAACGGAGCTGTTTTGTAACAACTCCGTTATCTTAACCATTTTCAGTTTTCATATTGACATTATAATTTACTTGGTGTATTATAGTTATAGTAACGGAACAGCTTGGCTGTTCTGCTAATTGGTTATTTTATTTTTATAACCGTCTTGTATGGCAGTACAGGGCGGTTATTTTTTTGCATTGATTATGTAAGCTGTAGCAAAAATAAGTATAAGAACTATCATAGCCAAGTATTCCATAATTGCATATCCCCTTCCGTAAGGGAGTCAGAACAACCGCCGCCGTTCTGATACTACAAGATAAATTATACCATAACTTACCGAAAAAACAATACTAAAAAACTCCAAAGTTTTTGCAAGCCTTGGAGTTGATGAACATAAAATATAAGTTTTATCTCTTTGAGAACTGTCGGAGCGTTAAGAAAACAGTTCGGTGAACTGTTTTTAGCTTCGACCGCAGCAGCCATGCTGCGAGGACCCGCAGTCTAACGAAAAAACAGCACCATCCGAAGATAGTGCTGAAAAATTTTCGATAATATGATTATCTCTTTGAGAACTGAGGTGCTCTACGAGCTGCCTTAAGACCGTACTTCTTACGCTCTTTCATTCTCGGGTCACGAGTTAAGAAGCCTGCCTTCTTGAGCTTGCCACGGAGATTTTCTGTGTCATACTGAAGAAGTGCTCTTGAAATGCCGTGACGGATTGCGCCTGCCTGACCTGTTACGCCGCCGCCTGCTACTCTGCAAACAACGTCGAACTTCTCATCAGTTTCAGTGAGAGCGAGGGGCTGTCTAACGATGAGCTTGAGTGTTTCAAGACCGAAATAATCGTCGATATCACGGTCGTTGATTGTGATTTTGCCTGTGCCCTTATAAAGTCTTACTCTTGCAACAGAGCTTTTTCTTCTGCCTGTACCGTAAAAATAAGGTGTCTTATCGTACATTATATTCTGCCTCCTTCTTAAGCTTCAACCGTTTCGGGCTTCTGTGCCTGATGGTTGTGTTCTGCACCGGCAAAGAGTCTTAATCTTAAAAGTGCGTTTCTGCCGAGTGTGTTTTTGGGAAGCATACCCTTAACAGCAAGCTCCATAGCCTTTTCGGGCTTTGTAGCCATAAGAGTATCGTAACGTGTTTCTTTGAGGTGGCCGATATAGCCTGTGTGACGCTGCCACTTCTTCTGAGTGAGCTTGTTGCCTGTTAAAACAGCGTCCTTACAATTAATAATGATAACGTGGTCGCCGCAGTCTACGTTGGGTGTAAATGTAGCCTTGTGCTTGCCTCTTAAAAGAACAGCTGCCTGAGCTGCAACTCTGCCGAGGGGCTTGCCTGCTGCATCAATTACATACCAGCTGCGTTCAATTTCGCTTTTCTTAGCTAAATATGTTGACATAACATTTCCTCCTGTCTTTTTTCGTACAGGTATGATTATAGTATATATTTTTCTTAAAGTCAACACTTTTTTGAAAAAATTTAATTTACATCTGAACAATCTCTTAAAATCATTAAAATACTCGTTTTTACTCTTCTATACTCAATTACTATTTTAATAATGTTTTGAGTTGTAAGGTAAACTATAATTTAGCGGCGAAGCCGCCGCAGGCAAATCGAGTGGAAAAATCGGTAGTTTAGGTAAAAACGGTTGCCCGAATTATA
>JBJEOX010000177.1:0-2469 GCA_051880935.1 Ruminococcus sp. | reverse complement strand
GATTCATACAGAAAGCACGGATGAACACCGACCATATCGGTACCCTCGCTGACCATTCGCCAAGGAAGATTTGTCGGTGTGCCGAATTCCTCCTGATTCATAAAGTTGCCCCATCTTCCTATTCCCTGTCCGAGCAGAAAGCCCATCATTGCAATGTCAAGAATAGGCAGAAGCTTCATTTTCTGGATTTTTGCAACCGTAAGACCGCCTGCGAGTGCGCCGATTATTCCGCCGTAGATTGCGAGACCTCCGTTGTTTATGTAGAGAATCTCAATCGGATTTTTGCTGTAGTAATCCCACTGAAAAAAGCAGAAATACAGCCTTGCACCAATTATGCCGGTAATTATTCCTACAAGTATGCAGTTTACAAGCTTGTTAAAATCGACGTTATATCTCGGTGTACTTCTCCACGCATACAATACTGCGAGGAGAAGTCCCGAGGCGATTATAATTCCGTACCAGTAGATAGGATATGAACCTACAGTAAATGCTACGGAGTTTATTGTGAAATCAAGTCCGAATCCCGGAAAGCTGACATTGTATTCCATATTAACCCTCCGTTTCGGATTCTCTTACAACTGAAAGGGTACAGTTACAGACATCAAGCATTTCTGAAAGTCTGTTTTCAATATCTTCAAAGCAAGCGTTTGAAACGGCGTCAATATAAGAAAACAGCTCGTTGCCGCTGAAATGGTAGTCTATGATTGAATTTGCAATTGAGCTTACGGAATTGAGTGAAGAAACAGCATCGCCGTAAACTGCTTTTTTTGCAATTTCGAATTCGTTTTTATCAAGTCCCTCTGATTTTACTTTAGTAATATATTGCTTAATCATTTCAGCCGCCTGTTTCGGAGCACGTGACTCGCCGCCGAAAATTACGGAACAGTAGCCGGGACCTTCAAAAAGCTCGTAGGAAAATGAGCTGTTTATAAGGTTAGCGTCCATAAGACTGCGGTAGAGCGAGCTTGTGTTTGAGGCGAGCATTGAAAGCAGGATATCTGTTTGAGCAAGAGTTTCTGAATCAAGCGTTGTATCTGCCTTTTCCTTAAAGCCGAGATTGAAAAGCGGCATTGAAACAGGAAAAGTCTGCTCAACAAAAGGAGTGTTTATTTCGTAAGGCTCGTCTTCAAAGTAATTTGTAATTTCGTGCTTTTCGCAGGGCTTTAGCATTTTATCTGCTATTTTAAGCACCTGTTCAACCGTCACATTACCTGAAACACAGAGTGCCATATTGTTGAGATTATAGAATACATTGTACACTTCATACAGCTTTTCTGCTGTGATTTGCGCAATACTTTCAACCGTTCCTGCAATATCAATTCTTACAGGATGATTCTTGTACATTCCCTCAAGCATATTGAACATTACACGCCAGTTGGGGTCGTCATCATACATCTTGATTTCCTGACCGATTATTCCCTGCTCTTTTGCAACGGTCTGAGCCGTAAAATACGGACTCTGAACAAAGTCAAGAAGTATTTCAAGGCTTTGTTCAAACTTGTCTGTGCACGAAAACAGGTAGCAGGTTTTTTCAAAGCTGGTATATGCGTTGGCGTTTGCGCCTGTTTCGGCATATCTTACAAATGCATCTCCCTCTTCACTTTCAAAAAGCTTGTGTTCAAGGTAGTGTGCTATACCGTCGGGAACTGTGATTTTATCTTTTCCGTCAACCGAGAAACAGGTGTTTATACTGCCGTATTTTGTGCCGAAAATTGCGTAAGCCGATTTGTAGCCTTCTTTCGGGTAAACATAAATTTCAAGTCCCGACTGATGATTAATTTTATAGTAGCTGTCGCCCGTTAATCCGGACTTTATTTCCGTTATATTCATTCTGGGCACCTCTTTACTTATTTTTTAATATATAAACGGTATCAAGAGTGAGCTTTTTAGCCGCATTTACAAGCTGTTCCTTTGTCACTGCGTTGATTTCGTCAGAAAGCTCATCAATTGTCTTGAATGAGCCGTTAAACAGCTGGCTTGTATACCACGAATCAATTCCGCTGACAGTATCATTTGTAGAATTAAACGAATTAATTATCGCCATTTTCGTAGCTTCAATTTCAAAATCGCTAATGTTTCCGCTTTGCATATCGGCAATTTCCTTTAAAATTGCCTTTTCCGCTTTTTCAAGGTTTTCACCCTCTACACCGCTGTCAACAGAAAGAATACCCTTTTGCATATCAAAGCGTGACGAACAGTAATAACAAAGGCTCTGCTTTTCTCGCACATTGCAGAAAAGCTTTGAATTTGCCGTACCGCCCAAAACTGCGCACATAAGGCGGGTTGCGTTAACGTCATCATCGGGTACTGCACTGTCGGCACGGAAGCCCATTACAAGCTTTGACTGAGAAAGCTCCATTTCTTCCGTAATACGATTTACACTGTCGGCACTGCGGATTACCTTGTTTGTAAGCTCTGTCGGTTTGCGGTTGATTTTTGCAAAGGCGTTTGCAAAAACCTCCTGTGCTT
>JBJEOX010000176.1:0-2479 GCA_051880935.1 Ruminococcus sp. | reverse complement strand
TTCATAGCTGTAAGACAAAATATGAAATATATTTACAAAAAAAGATTTATGGATTAAAACAAAATTTGTCAGACACTTATTGTCGATTAATTCCTGCATCTTGCCGTAATACTCATATTTTTCACATTTTTGTCCATTTGAAAAGTGTATAATTATTTTTCGACCACAGCTTTCAAAATAATAGATTTTACTTACAGGAATTAGTTTTCTCATTTTTTTATTTACATACTCAAAATACATTTCATTCGAAAATAATTTCATATAATCATCAAGACAACTAAAAAGTTTATTTTCTTCAATTGGCTTTATAAGAAAATTAAATGGTCTTACCTGAAAAAGTTCCATAGCATATCCTGCCTTTGAAGATATGTAAATTATCTGACAAGTATGATCATTTTCAGTATTTCTGATAAAACAACCTACTTCAATTCCATTAATTTCTGCTAATTCTATATCTAACAAAATCAAATCATATGAAGAGTTTTCTTTTATATCATCTATTAAATCTTCACCACTGTTAAAATTGTGTATTTCTAAAACCGTCTTATGTTCATTTTCATACTTTTTGAGTAATTTTGTCAATTCCGTACATATTATTTTTTCATCATCAACAATCGCAACCTTAACCATCTCATCACCTCTATATCCTCATAATACCATAACTTAACATTTATTTCAATAAATAATACGATAAATTTTATGATATAATAAAACTGAAAAGGTGATTTTCAATTTCGTCAATTCCGCCCATTAGTAAAATACAAGCTGCAAACAGCGTAAAACAGGCAGTTTTCCAAAATACAATTACGAAAATTTGACGGCTGAAAAATTAAGCGGTAAGTTTCAGACGGCTTACATAATTTTTCTTCATCTGCATTGATGAATGAACATAACGATTGAGAGTTATGCTTGCGTCCGCATGACCGAGCAGTTCGCTAAGCGTTTTCGGATCAAATCCATTTTCAATGCAGACAGTTGCATAAGTGTGCCTGAGCAGATGAAAATTCACATTCCTAATACCGCAAACTTTAAGAATTGACTTGAACCGATTCTGCATGGTTCTCGGCTCAGTCGGTTTGCAATTTCCTGTTATAATAAAAATACCGTTATCCTTTTTCCTTTTCTTTAAAATTGCAATAACAAAATCAGGAATCGGAACAGTACGAACTGACGTCTTGCTCTTCGGCGAGCCAATGACAACTTCCGATTTTCCGTGTTTGTTTATCCTCTGAACTGTTCTGCTGATTGACAGAGTTCCGTTTTCAAAATCAATATCGCCCCACTTTAACCCGCATAATTCTCCCACACGAAGTCCGGTGAACAGGCAAAGCAGTACAGAAATATTTGTATTATTTTGGTTGTGCAGAAGGTACGATTCAAGCTTTTTTCTTTCAAAAGCGTTCAGCACATCCATCTGTTTTTTCTCAGTTTTAGGCATTGTAAAATATGTTTCTCTTATGCCGTATTCCCTTGACGCAAAGCCTTCAATGCTGCGGTAAACGGTCATAATGTCACGAACAGATTTTGCAGACAGACCGCCTTTACCATTCAAGCGACCATGATTTAACTTTTGATGAATTAAATCATTAAGCTTCTGCGTGGTCATATTAGCCATGTACTCGCCGCCGAGAATCGGGAGTATATGCTTTGAAACAATATTCTCATAGTTTGCATAACTTGACTCCTTAACACGAATTTTGGCTGAAGAAAGCCATTGCTCTGCTGCATCGGCAACCGTCAGTTTTATTGCTGAAACAGCACGATTCTGTCGTACTGAATACATCTCTGACATCTTTTCCTTTACCTCTGCAAGCGTTCTTGCATACACAGATTTATACTTGATTTTACCGTTGTCATTGTAACCGACCGGTACACGTCCCTCAAAGCGACCATCTTTTCGCTTATAAATATTACTTCCTCGTTTAGCCATAAAACTCCTCCGTTCTGACTGAAAAATGACGGTTTAAAAGCTTGAAAATATGCTTTTGCAGTCACATTTCAGCTGTAATTTTTCAAAAAAGTTCTTTACATTTACAAAATTTATGATATAATAAGATTAAAATCACTGCAAATACTGTCAAAATCACTCTCGCAAATGGGCGGAATTGACGAAAAAGGCATACCGAATTTTCACGTCCGATATGCCTATTTTTAATATTCTTGTACCTGACCATGTTCCTGCTTAATTCCAAGCGATTGCTTCTTTTCCTGCATCATTCTATGCAGCTTACTGTCAATCATTTTTCTGCCAGATTGAAATTTGCGCTGATAGTCATCTTCGATACAGCGGCTGAGATTTACAAACAAGTTGAGTATGGTATTTGCAAGTATTTCATTTTCGAAATTTTCATTAATATCCGAATTACCTTCATCTTTTGTAATTAAAATTACGGATTGCTGTGGAATCTCCGAGGCGGTTTCTGTTTGCACAGTTTCATTAAACTGCTGATCCGAGTCCAATACACTCTCATCAACTATT
>JBJEOX010000175.1:0-2480 GCA_051880935.1 Ruminococcus sp. | reverse complement strand
TGCAATTGAATATATGGGGCAGAATTATCTTGAAAATTTAACGCTGAACGACATAGCAAATAAAATCGGCTTGTCAACCTCATATTTTTCCCGTTGCTTTAAAAGCATTACGAGAATTTCCGTTATGCAGTATCTTGCAAACATAAGGCTCGAATCTGCACTCCGTGATATAGTTGACGAAAATAAAACCGTAACAGACGCAGCATTTGACAATGGTTTTACAAGTGTTAAGTCATTTATTGAGCTTTGCAAAAAGGTCTACGACTGCACTCCCGGACAATATAAATTTAAGTATAAATAATTTTCTAACAATATATTTCAATATTTTGATAATCAGGTTTTATACAGCAGAAATTAGTCAGATGTTCTGCTTGAACGAGAAAGGCGTAACGGCAAAATAATTCCTGTTGACAGCCACCACTTTAAATTTATTACAGATGTTTATGACGCTGTTGAAATTCTCCCTTGGATTCGCATCTTCACGGGCAGAATTACAAATCTTACAAGCACAAATTCTATGTTACTTGAAACCTTTAATGAAGATTTAAAAGCTATGCAGTTTATGTACGGAGGTGATGAAAATGCTGTTTTGTGAGGTTTACGGAAGCTACTTCAATGTGGTTGCAAAGGTGCTTGAACAGGCAATAGACGGCACGCTCACCGACAAAAGTTTGTATGAAATCGTGAGTAAAAATGCGTTCTCCGAAAGCGTTATGAATATTCCGGCGGCACTGAAAAGCGGTGAATGGAAACTTATTACGCCTGAATACAAAACTCCGATTAAACACAAGCCGACAATGCCGCTAACAACACTTGAAAAAAGATGGCTCAAAGCATTGCTTGATGACCCGAGAATAAAGCTCTTTGATATTTCTGCAAAGGGACTTGAGGACGTTGAGCCGCTTTACAATCGTGATACATTCGTGTATTTTGATAAATACAGCGACGGAGATGACTTTGAAAATCCCGAATATATAAAAAATTTCAAGACTGTTTTAAATGCAATAAAAGAAAAAAGAAAGCTCACTATACGGTTTAAATCCCACAGGGGCAAGGAATACGATGTATGTGTAATTCCTCACAGGCTTGAATATTCTCAAAAGGACGATAAGTTCAGGCTGATTGGCGTAACGTCACGTGATACAATTACAATCAATCTTGCGAGAATAACAAAATGCAGTATGTCCGATAAGTACCGTGAATATGAAGACCGGGAAGAAAAACGCAGGCTTGATTCACTGGTGCTTGAGCTTACAGACGAACGCAATGCGCTTGAAAGAGTTATGCACCATTTTTCGTACTTAAAAAAGGAAACGGAAAGGCTTGATGAAAATCATTACCGTGTTACTCTTGAATACGACAGAGATGATGAAACGGAAATACTGATAAGGATTTTATCATTCGGTCCTATGGTAAAGGTCGTTTCACCGCAAAGCTTTATAAATAAGCTGAAAAACAGAATTAATAAACAGATAAGTTGCGAATTTTAATAAGTTCGCAACTTTTTTTCCACGATTTTCCTGAAAACCCTTGCTATAATAAAGACACAAAAGCACAGACAGCAAACTTTCAGTGACAAGAAAAAAGATTAATTTCAAATCTATTTCAAGAGCACGCACCCGAAATATGTTTTGGAATTGAACTTGTGCTTTGTAAGCGTTATCCGAAAGATACATACAGCAACATGCAGAATGCCGATATGTATTACATTCGGAGGTATACGTATCTTGAGGATATCGCTTGAATTTGAAATGTAATTATCACCTCGGAAGGTTGGATTCCTATGGTGTGATAATTACGTAAAACAATAAAGGTGCATACAGCTATTTTCTCATAGTTTAAAAGTGCTTGCTGTATAGGCAAGAGGTATTGCACCTTGAAAGGTACAAACAGCAATTTTTGAGTAATTCTCTGTCGTTTTTATTATGACTCTCATGTACCTTGTAAAATCAAAGGCACCCACAGCAATTTTTGAATAGCTTAATGGTTAAAGCAGAGGACTGAAAATCCTCGTATAAGAGTTCGATTCTCTTTCAAACGGTGCCTTGTAATTCTGACTATTATTTTAAGGAGGGGTTTTCGTGTTGGAATACCTGAAGAATGAAGCAAACAAAACATTAACTGAAAACGGAGCGGCAACCTACAGAACAAGCTGTTCGGACTGTCTTGACCTTTTCGCAACAATAGGCGCATTGCGTCATAGCAGCGAGAGCAAAATCATCAACCGCTTTATGAGAGCCTATACCGAGAATCCCGACCTTGCAATGAAAATTCTGTTTTTTGCAAGAGATGTTCGTGGCGGCTTGGGCGAAAGACGTGTTTTCCGTATTATCCTTGACCGGCTTGCACAGAATGAAAAAAATTCCGTTTTAAAAAATATTGCGTATATACCCGAATACGGCAGATATGACGATTTGCTCGTTCTGTGAGCCATCCCCGAAAAAACAGACAAAATATTGAGCAAAGAAACGGAATGAAAT
>JBJEOX010000174.1:0-2496 GCA_051880935.1 Ruminococcus sp. | reverse complement strand
ACTTATTGACCCTGAGTACGGTGCAATCAAGAGCTTGTCCGAGGTTACGGCTATCGGTCACAGAGTTGTACAGGGCGGCTCGGTATTTGACAAATCGGTTCTTGTAAATAACGACGTAATAAATAAAATCAGAGACCTTGCTCCGCTTGCTCCTCTGCACAATCCTGCAAATTTACAGGGTATTGAAGCCTGCACAAAGGTTTTCGGACCAAAGGTTCCGCAGGTTGTTGTTTTTGATACTGCGTTCCACCAGACAATGCCCGAAAAGGCATTTATGTATGCAATCCCCTACAAGTATTACGAAAAATTCGGTGTTCGCAAGTACGGCTTCCACGGTACTTCTCACCGCTATGTAACAGACAAAATGGCTGACCTTATGGGCAGAAAGAAAGAGGAGCTCAAGCTCATCACCTGCCACATCGGCAACGGCTCTTCGATTACCGCAGTCAAGAACGGCAAGGTTATCGACACAACAATGGGACTTACTCCCCTCGGCGGCTTTATGATGGGCACACGTTCAGGCTCGCTTGACCCGTCGGTTGTTACATTCATTGCCGAAAAAGAGCACCTTACTCCGGATGAGGTTTCAAAAATTCTCAACAAGGAATCGGGACTTCTCGGTATTTCGGGAGTTTCATCCGATGACCGTGACGTTTCTGCGGCAGAGGCTGACGGCAATCTCAGAGCACACCTTGCTCACGAAATGCTCTACTACCAGATTGCTCAGTACATCGGCAGCTACTACGTTGCACTCGGCGGCTGTGACGGTATTGTATTCACCGCAGGTCTTGGTGAAAATCAGCCGCAGCTTCGTGAAAAGGTATGCGACTACCTCACCTGTCTCGGCGTAAAGCTTGACAAAGAATTCAACGCAAAGGCTACGAGAGGCGTTACGGGTACTCTGTCGGCTCCCGACTCAAAAATCAGAGTTGAGCTTATTGCAACCGACGAAGAAATGGTAATTGCAAGAGATACAAAGGCTATTGTCGAAACACTTTAATCAAAATATTATTTAAGGGTTGGCTCAGATGAACCAACCCTTTTATTTTTAGTTACTAATCCCTTATTGAAGCCGAATCTTCCATTACGGTGTCTCTTGAATCTCTGAAAAGCAATGAAATACACCATATTGCCGCAAGCCCGACAAGAATATAGATGATTCTGCTGACGATTCCCACTTGTCCTCCGAAAAGCCAGGCAACGAGGTCAAAACGGAAGATGCCGACGCAGCCCCAGTTGAGTCCGCCGATTATAAGAAGCGTCAACGCTATTTTATCAAGCATTCAAAGTCCTCCTTTAATGATGCTGACAGTAGTGTTGACGCTTTGCGCAAAATTATTCATTTAAAAGAAAGAAAAATAAAAATCCGCAAATCAGAAGTCCGAGTGCGATTACGCAGATTCCGATTATTCGTGTAATTTTTACAGCCTTTTTCAGCTTGAATTTTGAAATCATATTATCCGTAGGAAACGGAAGCAAAAGAAGCAGAATTCCGAGTATAAAACAGCTTATTGAAGCGACAATAGTTCCGGGTACCTTTGAAAACGGAAACAGGAATATTCCGACAGGTATTCCGAAAACGCAAATCATATTGACAATTGAAAACAGCTTTTCAAATTTTTCGCTTATTTCGTAAAACTTATTAGTTTTTGCGTGGCACTCCTCACAACAGTACTGCTCAAAGTAAGAAATTTCCTTAGCGCAATAATCGCATTTTTTCAACACAAACACCCTTTCAAGGTTAGTGCTATTATTTTAGCACAAAGCGGAAATGTTTTCAACTTTTATTGATAAACATTTTACGCATATTGCCTGTTTTGTTGAAAAAATAATCTTTTTGTGATATTCTTACAGTACGCAATATACTTTTACAGACGCAAGGGTACGATAATATGGAAAATTTCTACATAGCGTTAAACGCAGTTCTGCCTATGTTTATTATGCTTTTCATAGGCTTTGGAATACGAAAACTGAATATTCTCAAAGAAAGCTTTCTGCCTCAGCTTAATAAGCTTGTTTTTACGGTGTTCTTCCCTTTTCTGATGTTCAACAATATTTACGGCTCAGATTTCGGGAGCGTGTTTAACCCCAGACTTCTCATTTTCGCAGTAGCGGCAGTTGCCGTAATCTATATGCTCTCAGTTGGCTTTACGCTGATTGTTGAAAAGTCAAATTACAGCCGAGGCGCAATGATTCAGGCGATTTACCGAAGCAATTTTGTGCTTATGGGAATGCCGATTGTCGAAAATATTTTCGACAAGGGCAAGCTCGGAATGACTGCTGTGCTTGTTACCGTGATTGTGCCGATGTACAACATTCTTGCCGTAATCACACTTGAAGTTTTCAGGGGCAACAAAATCAACTTTTTGAAAATTTTAAAAGGAATTGCGACAAATCCGCTTATAATCGGCTCTGTTGCAGGCGTTTTAGCCGTTGCTCTCAACATAAAACTACCGCAGGCTATAAACAGCGTCGTTTCCGACATTGCAGGAGCAG
>JBJEOX010000173.1:0-2503 GCA_051880935.1 Ruminococcus sp. | reverse complement strand
ATTGAAATACCCGGACGCAGCGGAAATATTTATATTGATAATAAAAGTTATAAAAATGTAGATTTTGATTTATCAATCTGCTTTATGCCTTTTTTATCAGATTTGACAGCTCGCCAGTTAGCTTATGCAGTTATAGACTGGCTTGCACCGCTTACAGGTTATCAGACCTACGAGGACACCTACAATCCCGGATATTACACAAAGGCAGTTTTAAAAAACATCGGAGAAATCAAGAGAGAGCTGCCTACACTCTTAACGGCGACTCTCTCTTTTAGCCGTTTACCTTATTGGTACAGGCTTGACGGTAAAAATGAGATTATTTTGCCGAACGATAACAGCGAGAAATCTATTGATAATCCTGAGCCGTTTGATGCTCCGCCGATTTTTATATATAAAAATCAAAATACGGTTAACGCATCAATATCACTTTACATAAACGGAGTTAAAACTATTTTAAATCCAAAAACAGATTATGTAGAGCAGCGACTTGACGGATTGAATTTGCAGTATAAAGGGATAAAGGCAGACGGCTCTGAAACCTATTTAAGTCCGGAATTACCCCCGAATTTAAAACCCGGTGAAAATACTATATCAGTTAGAACAATATCAGGTAGCACCGAAACTTTTAGAATCATACCTAATTGGAGGCGATTATAATGCTACCTCTTTTATATAAAACCACGTCAAGAATTATATCGCCCGAATCAATGCAATATCTCGGCAGGCTTACAGATTGTATATCCTGCATTTCAACAGAAACGTTAAACGGTGATTATTTACTCAATGCTGAAATCAAAGCGACCGATGCTCTTTATAATACCTTAACGGTACAGCAGTTTATACAAGTAAAACCGAATCCGTTTGACGCACCGCAATTTTTTGAAAATTACAAAGTTGAGCGCACCGCCGACGGAAATTTGTCATTAAAAGCAAAGCACATAAAGCATTGCGCCTATAACAACTTAATGTCAGCAGGCTATCGAAACGACATTGCCTACACTCCGCAGGAAATCTGGGCAAAAGCCTCGGAAGAGCCTGTTTTTGATAACAATTTTACTTTTTACTCCGACATAACTGACAAAGAAAGCTTATTTAAAACAGGACTCAGAACAATCGGAACTTTCGGAGAATTTTTTGAAGAGTTATCGTCAAAATTCAGCGGTGAATTTCATTGGGATAATTTTAATGTCGAGTTTCTTAAAAGCAGAGGGAGTATAAAAAATTATCCCTTGCGGTGGGGCGATAATATATCATCTCTTACGCAAACTTTATCAACCGAGGATATTAAATCTCACATAATCGCAGCGGCAACCGTCCACGACACTTACAATGACCAAGATATGCAGCTTATGTGTGAGCCTTATGAGATTGTCGGTCAGCAAAGCAAGACTAACAAGCTTTTACTGATTGACGCCTCATATTTAGTAAGTGATATCGAGGTAAACAGCCACACGGGCGAGAACTTTGATTTTGTCAAAAATGCTTGCCGTGTTGCCGCAACAACTCATTATAAAAATAATGAGCCTGCGAGTATTAAAGTTAATATGACCGTTGATTTTAGAGCCACGCTTGATGAAATGAAAGAAATCGGACTCGCTGACACTCTTAATAACGTGATTATTGACAGTGAAGGGACTAAAGCAAGTGCGAAAATATCAAAAGTCGAATATGATTGTTTGCTTGAGCGATGGAATAAACTCGAACTCGGAACAATTAAACCAAGATTATCCGATTATTTTTAAGGAGGAATAAAATGACCAGTCATATTAAAATCAAGCTTGAGCTTAACAGCTCAAATATGATTGAGGTTTTCGAGGCTCATCAGGGCGACAAAAACTCAAGATTTATTGACGTTATGTTGACCTCAGACGGTGAAATTTTACAAATCGGCGACGATGTAACAGCAAAATATGACGCCACAATTGATAATATCGTTGTTGCAAATGATTTGTCGGCAACCGTTGACACCGCCGAAAACATCATAACTGTTGAGCTCACCGAAAATATGCTGTCAATGTCAGGATTACTTAAAATTGATTTAAAAATTTTAGAATCCGATGCGCTTATTACTGCTCAGACGCTGAGAGTAAAAGTCGGCAAGTCAGTTATAAACAGCGACTCAAAATTCGAGCCGACAGGCGGCACAGTCAAGCAGTTTATGGATGAGGTCGCAGCGGCAAGAGGCTCAAGCAAAAATCTCAAAGAGGCACTCGGAATAAAAGAAAATATCAGTAATAAAGTTACGGATAAAAAAGAAATTACTGATGAGAATGTTAATTATCCGTCCATAAAATTTTTACTTCAATATTATTATAATTTTGGAGAGGTTAACGATTTACTTGCACCAAAAGCAGACAGCGAAACAATAAATCAAGAAATGATAAACACATTACCTCAGTTTATGTCACTTGCAACCGTTGCGGCGACAAGAGCTATGTATGTTGACGGACAATATTTATATCATTGCGGTAACTCGAGCTATGCAGTATCAAAAAATGACATA
>JBJEOX010000172.1:0-2523 GCA_051880935.1 Ruminococcus sp. | reverse complement strand
AATTTAGCTGCTATTGCAGCAAAGAGCATAATAGGAATCAGTTTTACAGGGAAAACAATCATTAAAAGCAGTACAGTAGCAAGTGGTTTTTTCAAAGTGTGACCGACAAGCGCAGTGGTAACAACACTTGCGCAGAATACAGTATCAATCCCAAGAATAATACTCATTGCACATCCAATGCATATTCCGCAGAAGATAACAGGGAAGAAGTGACCGCCTTTAAGCCCCGAGTCGATACAGATATTTGTCAGCAGCAATTTTACAACAGCAATCACAATCAGCATTACAGCGCCGATTGTTTCAACATTGTTCATTACCTCGCTAATCCGGTGTTCTCCCGAAAACATTGTAAGCGGCAAGAAAGTACCCGAAATTCCAAGTAACAGTCCTCCCGCTGTTGCTCTTAAAACAGTATATTTTCTGAATTTGTTTTCAAGTGTAAAAGTGAGCTTTTTGAAGATAAAATAAAGGCAGCCTGCCGCAATTCCGACAAATGCCAGTGGAATTGCATACAGATATTGTAACAAATCTATTTTGCCTGCTTCAAAATCTTCCAGACCTGTTCTTCCGCCGAACAGATTCCCGAGCAGGAAAAATACCCCGAACGAGCTTAAAATTGCCGCAAAGTAGAGAACAATTTTTGATGTTCTCGGCAAAACGACTTCTTTGTCCGATTCAATCGGCTCAATAAATCCAAACATCGGAGAATGGAAAATCGTTCCCAGAGTAGCACTCAGCCCGATTTGCGTCAGCTCCTCCACTTCTTTTAAATACAGTTTGAGTTTATCTCCGACCCAGGTGCAAAGTCCGGCTATAACGCCTGTAAGACCTGCCTCAGGACCGATGCTTGCTCCGATTAAAAGAGGAAAGAGTGCCGAAACTATTGTAGAAAACACATTATTGTATTGATATCTTCCTGTCTTTTTGACTTTGCCCATAACAGTGCTGAGCTCTTCCGGATAGTCGCCGAACTTCTTTTTCCAGATTCCAATCAGCAATCCGCCGATAACGCATACACATAGGGTGTAGAGCGGAAAATTCAGCTTCGACGGAGCAAAATCCCATATAAACTCAATTCCGAGATTCATTATTCTTATAAACGCCCAGACAATCGCACCGACAATTGCACCGAGAATGACTGTATACAGCAGAAACAACACATTATTTTTTACCTTTTTCAAAACCCCACCGCCGAATTTATTTGTTGGTATTATTATACAACATAATGAATTGTATGAAAAGTAAGTCAAAGCAAAATATTTTTGTCATAGATATAAAATTTTACAATTATTATTTGGATGTTTTTTCTAAAAACAATGTCATAATTTGTTTATTATACTCATTGAATAATCATTCTTTATTTTGTATAATATTATCGTAAAAGAAAAAATTTACATAAAGTGGAGGCAATATTATGAAAAAAAGAATAATGTCAATCATTTTGTCTGTGGCAATGACTTTTTCCTGCCTTGTGACAATTACTTCATTCAGTGCTTCTGCCGAAGAAACAACCGAAGAAAGCGTATATACCATAGCAGGCAACAAAGAGGATATTTTCGGTCTTATCTGGTATGAATACATCACCGAGGACAACACAATGCAGAAGTCGGGTGATGTCTATGTGTACGAGCTTAAGGACGTTCAGGTGCAGACAGATATTGAATTTAAAATTATCGAGCATACGCCTGACGGCAAAACTCACGAATACGGTGACGGCCCCACATCTCACGGAGATTTTAGAATTTTCTCGGAATTCCGAGTTGCAAAAGCCTGTGACGTAACCATTACATTTAATCCCGATACAAAAGAAATCAATGTTTTGGGTGACGGCGTAAGAGAAATCAAAAACGATATCTACAGAGTTTATGCATACAGTATGTACTCTGACACATTCGGCACAACCAATGAAAATCCTTTTCCTCTTGAAAACGAAATGACGCTTGGTGATGACGGGGTATATTCCGTAACTTTTAAGGACGTACAGCCCGAAGAGGACTTAAAAATTAACATTTCAGAAGAATATTACGGCGACATTTTGCTCGGATTTTACGGCTATAATTACTGCGGAATTGACGTTGTGACTCCTTGTGACGTTACAGTGTATTTTAAGAAAGACTCATATAGTCTTGAAAATTCAAAAATCTGGGCAGAGGGCGACGGAGTTGTAATCAGAACAAAGCCGTTAATAGGCGAAATGCATATTTTGGGCAGTCAGTTTAGCTATAACGTATCCGATAAAAATAAAATGACTCAGTCAGATGATTATGTTTATCAGTACAGAGCAGATAATCTCAATTCTGAGAGCGATTATAGATTCCACATTTATAATGTTGATTTTAAGGGTAATAAAGTTGAAAGTTGGAACGGTAATTTTGAAACTCAGCCTGCCGAATTTGGCGTTGATAAGAAATCTGTTGTCTATCCCTATCAGTATGGAAATTCAAGTATGCATTTTAAAGTCCCTTATAATAACGCAAGCGTGCTGATTACACTTGACCTTACAAATTACGACTATGTTTCAAA
>JBJEOX010000171.1:0-2532 GCA_051880935.1 Ruminococcus sp. | reverse complement strand
TTTTATCAATTGTCTTTTCATATTAATATATACTTATTTTAAGCTATTTTTTTTGCTAAGACTTTTCAGATTTAATTTTGTCCCAGTAAGCTTTGAATGCCTGTTCATTCTTGTTGTCACCGTAGCGGTAATAAACCCTGTTTCTGATTTCATCGGGAAGATACTGCTGTTTAACGTAGTGATTTTCATAATCGTGCGGATAAAGATAGAACTGGCCTTTATTCTGATTATCCTCGCCATCGTAATGCATATTCTGGAGCTGTCTGGGAACAGGTCCTGTTTTGCCGTTCTTAACGTCCTGCATTGCAAGGTTTATTCCCATATAAGCAGAGTTTGACTTTGGCGCATTACACACCATTACAACTGCGTCGGCAAGAGGGATTCTCGCCTCGGGAAGTCCGACGTCACGTGCAATGTCAACGCAAGATTTGACAATGGGAATAAGCTGAGGATATGCCACACCGACGTCCTCGCAGGCACATACCATAAGTCTGCGGCAGGCGCTTATCAAATCTCCTGCTTCAAGCAGTCTTGCAAGATAGTGCAGAGCGGCGTCAGTATCACTGCCACGCATACTCTTCTGATAAGCAGAAACAATATCGTAATGCTCATCGCCGTCCTTATCGTAGCGAAGTGCGCTTTTCTGCACAAGCTGTTCAACAACTTCAAGAGTGACCTTTCGTGTATAACCCTCGGCATCAGCCGAAATAACGGAAAGCTCAAGCGCATTCATCGCTTTGCGGACATCTCCGCCGCAGCCTGACGCTATTTTTTCGGCGCACTCGGAGGGCAAATCAATCTTTATTCCCTGCTCCTGCTCTAACAGCTCGGCGGCACGATAAACTGCCCTTACCACCTCGTCAGACGGAACGGACTTGAATTCAAAAACAGTTGAACGGCTCAGGATTGCGTTGTATACATAGAAATACGGATTTTCCGTTGTGGAGGCAATCAGAGTAATACTGCCGTTTTCAATATATTCCAGCAGAGTCTGTTGTTGCTTCTTATTAAAATACTGAATCTCGTCGAGATAGAGCAAAATACCGTTAATGCCGGAAAATGTATTTATCTGCGAAACAATATCCTTGATATCCGCCGTTGAGGCTGTTGTTCCGTTGAGCTTTTTGAGCGTTTTGTTCGTCTTGTTGGCAATATAGGTTGCAAGGGTTGTTTTGCCGACGCCCGACGGACCGTAAAAAATCAGGTTCGGTATTTCACCGCTCTCAATTATTCTGCGAAGCGGCTTATCGGGAGCAAGCAGATGTTTCTGCCCTACAATATCATCAAGCGACTTAGGACGGAATCGGTCGGCAAGCGGTTTTTTCATTTGAAAACCTACTTTCATTATATATGTAAAAACTTCGGGAACGGCTTTTTGCCGTTCCCTGCATTGTTAATTGATATAAAAGTGAAGATAAAATCAGTTGAGCTTGATAATCACACGAAGAATAATTCCGAATTATTCATAAAGCGGATATTTTTTGCAGATAGCCTCAACGCCGGCTCTTACCTTATCTCTGCTGTTCTCGTAATCGTTGAGAACGAGTGTGATGTACTCGGCGATAAGATCCATATCTTCCTCGTTAAGACCTCTTGTTGTCACTGCGGCTGTGCCGATTCTTACGCCGCTTGTAACAAACGGTGAACGTGGTTCGCCCGGGATTGTGTTCTTGTTTACCGTGATGTAGCAGTCATCAAGACGAGCCTCAAGCTCCTTGCCCGTAACGTCTGTATCACGCAAGTCGAGAAGAAGAACGTGGTTGTCTGTACCGCCCGAAACGAGCTTGTTGCCTCTTTTGATAAGTCCGTCAGCAAGAGCCTTGCAGTTTGAAACAACCTTTGCACCGTACTCCTTGAACTCGGGCTTTAAAGCCTCGCCGAAGCAAACAGCCTTTGCGGCGATTGTGTGCATAAGAGGACCGCCCTGTGTTCCGGGGAAAATTGCCTTGTCTATCTGCTTTGCAAACTCCTCACGGCAGAGGATAAGTCCGCCACGAGGTCCGCGAAGGGTTTTGTGAGTTGTTGTTGTAACAAATTCGCAGTAAGGAACGGGGTTGGGATGAACGCCTGCGGCTACAAGACCTGCGATATGAGCCATATCTACCATAAGATATGCACCGACCTCGTCGGCAATTTCTCTGAATTTAGCAAAATCAATGATTCTCGGATAAGCGGAAGCACCTGCTACGATAAGCTTAGGCTTGCATTCCTTTGCAGTTTCAAGCACCTTGTCATAGTCAATTCTGTGTGTAACGGGGTCTACACCGTAAGCAACGAAGTTGAAGTATTTTCCCGAAATGTTTACGGGCGAGCCATGAGTAAGGTGACCGCCCTCGTTGAGATTCATACCCATTACGGTATCACCCGGCTGGAGCATTGCAAAATAAACTGCTGTGTTAGCCTGTGCACCCGAATGAGGCTGAACATTTGCGTGTTCTGCACCGAAAAGCTCGCAGGCACGCTTGCGTGCGATTTCCTCAACAACGTCTACGCACTCGCAGCCGCCGTAGTAACGCTTTCCGGGATAACCCT
>JBJEOX010000170.1:0-13661 GCA_051880935.1 Ruminococcus sp. | reverse complement strand
TTGTATTTAGCGTCGCAAAAGATTGTCGAACGCTGGACGCAAAGATGTCGAAACTTGGACGTAGTTTTAAGCCAATTATCGATAATATTTGAGGACAGAATACCTGCTTGATTTGCCCCTGAGAATAGAATTCCCTGTCCGCAAAATGTTATTCACGCTTTGGCGTGCATAACATTCCACGGACAGGAATGAAGAGTTGACACGGGGCAAATCAGAAAGCCTGATTGCACCGCAATCCAGTATTCTTTTATTGCTTGAAGGATTATTATTTACACAAAATTTTATGGGCTGCCGGGCTTTGTGCCTTTGCGAGTATTAACTTTCCATTCCTTTTCAGCCTTACTCTGAGGTTTAATTTTCTTTTCTATTTCTTGTAAATCTTCTTTTAATATATCTGATTTTTTATTAATTATGTTATTGTTATTGTGGAGTTCTGTTATAATTTCCAACTCGTTGTAGTCTCTTTCGTTTACACAGCAATTAAATTCATAAGCTCTAAGGAACCATTTGATTAACAGCTGATACACTAAATCGGGAGAAGTCTGACCATTTGAAGCGGTTTTTCCGATTAAAGCGCTGTATGGTTTTGGGAGAGTTTTAGTTGCATTTTTCGAAAGTAATCCGGGCAAATAAAACTCAATATTCATTATTTTAATAGGATCTTTTGTTGCTAAGAATCCTGTTATTCTGTTATTTCTGTCATTCTTAATATCTTCTGTTTCAAAAAGATAGGTTTTAAAATTGCTCATCATAGACACATTCTGAAAGAAAAATTTGAATGATGCAGCTTGTGGCATATGCTCGAAGTTTATTAGCGCATTCATTAATTCGTAAACTTGTTTTTTTGATGTAGTATTCTCTCCTTTATTTTTACTTTCCACAGAAGACAAATTTCTTATATCTCCGTTTTTCTCCCTTTCATTAAAACATATAAAATCCTCGTCATAAAGATGTTCGTATGCTTTAATGTCAATCAAAGCCCTTTTATCCAGCAGACCGTCCTTTACGTATTGATACAGCAAAGGTACAATGCAGTGTTTAAGCTGATAGCTGAATTTTTTTGCATTTTTTGCATAGTCTTTGTTATCATCATAGGTCATATAAAGTCCGTGACCCGGCATATACTGCTTGATTATATTAATATCATCATCAAGAAAATATCTCTCAAACAGTATTTTTATCTGCATATAAAGCTCAAATATGTAGTCGGTAAATTTATCTTCAGGTGTTTCGTTAAAAAACTTTTCACACTTGTTTCTCTCAATAATTTTATTGACGTTTTCAATATATCTTTCATCAGAAAATATATCAAAAATCATAAACCTTCTCAGCCAGGCATAGTCAATGTTCGGATTGGATATTGTTGGATTGAAGGTTGCAATAAGATAAAAATTATCCGGTATTTTATAGGAAAGGTTATCTCTTGGACGGATAGCGTTACCTGCGTCCTTAGATTCCACAGCATTCAGCACATCACCCATTGCCTTTGCAAAATTTCCCCGGTTAACATCATCAAGAATTACAACATAATTATTATCCTTATCGTTTTTGGCTTTTGATATTGCATTCAGCAAAATGCGTTCTGTTGCATTGTACTTCATATTTCCGTTGTCGGTTGTCAGCTTTAAGCCGTAAATTACATTTTCGTAGTCTGAACCGGGATGAAAAGGCACAATACTGATATATTTGTTAAAATCATTATTATCAGAATTCTTATTAACAATCCTTTTTGACAGTTCTTTTGCAATTAACGTTTTACCGACTCCGATTGGTCCACGCAAAAGAATAAACCTGTTGGTGTTTTCTATGTTGCTGAATATTTCTTTAATTTTGTTTTCTGTAAATTCATTGAATTTTGTTTTGTTCATTTTCTTTATCACATATTTCTTCAGGTTTTTCGATTTTTTCGATTATTCTCTCTATATTGTCAGACAAATTTTCATCATCAAGATATAACTGAACATAATTGTAGTCACCGAGTAATGTATTCAGCTTGTGAAATTTTAATTCTTTTTTATTATTATCTCTTGACGATTTAGCGTGAGTAGGAAAAATATGCCCTACAATATGAGCGTCATACAGATAAGCATAGGCAAGAATTTGCAGTCTGTCCTCACGGTCGTTTTTATCCGGAGATTTATATTTTGCATCAATTATAATGTCTTTTTTTGTCTTTTTATTGCGGATGATAATGTCAGGTTTTACTTCTCCGTTAATATGAAATTCTTTTTTGTTTTCTTTTTTAGTTTTTTCAATTAGTACATTATGAGGATTTAAATTACCGTCAAAAACTTCCCAGTCCGGTTCTTTCAACTGATTCTTATTTATGATTTCTCTTATTTTTTCTCTTATTTTTTCTCTTGCAATAAATTCAAAAAGACCTGCCACATCAAATGCAAACGGTGTTATGGTAATTGGCTCATTTATGGTAATTTTCGTATCTTTATTTTTATCATTCAATTCCGGCAATTTTTGCAAGTTACAGCCTGTTATGTTATTAAACGTTTCAATTAATCTGTTAATTTCTTCTATTTCATCAGCAGAAATTTCTGACAGCGTCAGGTTGATTTCGCTTTTGTCACCTTTAAAAAACAAACCCGTATCCTTATTGGAGAAAAGTAATTCATTAGAAAATGATTTTACTCTATTTTTATTTGGTTTTACAGTATTAAGAAAATTATCTCCGTACTGCGGTGTTACTATTACCAATAACTTCTTATCTGTATATATTAGTTCACCATTTTTGTTTTCTTTAATATCGAAAACAAAAACACCGCAGTTGGTTGATAATTGTTTAGAAAATGAGCCGTTTTCATCATAAACAGCGTCATTACCTTGTATTGAATTGGATTTACGAAATTCAACCGTTTCTGAATTTTTTGCCGTTATTGTTATAAATTCTGTTTCTTTACTATCCACTTAATCACCCGGTTACCAAAGCCAATTAAAGTCCTGATTTGCGTTGTTTTTATCTTCTATATCAATAAAAAACTGATGATAATATACATCGTCATTCACTCTGTTTATTGCAATAAGGTCAGAATTTTTTGAGGGTTGTGAAGGGAAAATAAGACCGCTATACCAGTGAGTGTCATAAGTATCTTTAGTGCCTGACTTTTCATCAGTATTTTTAATGTCTAACTTCTTCTCAATATAATTTTGTTTTGTAACATCATATGAAATACCATACATAAAACAGTAGGCGAGAAACTGCAAACGGTCGTTTCTTATGCCGGTGCTTTCACAGGGGTTTTTATATTTTACATCATACACTCTGTAAAAGAACGGTTTGGCATTATCGTCAGACTCTTTTTTATAATAAGCAAGAACAATGTCCGGCACTAAAAGACCCTGTATATAGCACTTGTCTTTTGTTGACATCACACAGCCGTAGGACTCGTCATAGCTTTTGCCTGTCTTATTCGGAACAAACTTTTTCATTTCAATGCGATATGGAATGGTTTTATCGTTATTTATTTCTTTTATTTTTTCTTTGATAATAGTTCGAACATAACATTCAAAAAGCAACGGCATATTTATTGCATATGGGACAAGTCCTTTTTTGCTTCCGTTTTCTGTTGTATACATGGATATGTCAGAAATTATTACCTTTGCAAGCTGAAACATCGACCTGTAGTTTTGGTACATTGACGGAAGAATAATTCTGTCAATTTCAACAGGAGTTACCTTTCTGTCAGATACAGCAGAGAATCTGCGTTTTAATATACTTATACTTCTTTGCAGATTTGTAAGACCTGCGATTTTGCTGTCGCCGATTATTTTTAGTGCGTATTTAAGAATTTGATTCTCCAAAATATCAACGGACTTTTCAGAATATTTGCAGTATATGCGGTCTTTTCTGCCTCGCATAATATTCTTGGAAATCTGATTTTTCATATCTATTTTTCCGCGGACTTTTCCTGTGAGGTTTTCACTTCTCTTTACCATTTTGCTCATTAAACCACGTTTAGTGGAATTCAGCACAAGATGAATGAAAGAGATATATGTTAGCATTTTGTTATCTTTTGTTATCTCATCGGCAAAAATAAGGTCTTCGTCAAAAAAGTAGGTGATTAACCTTTCACCCTCGGGCAAGTCCATACAAAGATATTCGTTAAATTCTTCATCAGATGCAATTGTATCCAGCATATTTATTAGAGCGCCGCTACCTTTGTTTTCGTTTTCAAACCTGCTATTCCTGATGCTGAATACTTCTCTTTTGCCGTCTTTTTTATTGATAATATCTTTTCTGTTTGTGTCCTTGAGATAACAACAGCCGCAAAACCTTGAGGTTGAATATTTTCCTTTTTCATCTTTTTCATCTTTTTTATACTGCAATCCCAGATTTTCTCTGACGCCGTAATTTTGTGGATTCTCCGATGCTGTGAGTATTCCGTTTTTAGTTTCCAATTCTTTGTCAAAATCAACTTGAGAATAGTCTGTATATCGCTTACACATTGCTTTCCTCGTTATTATTCGTATTATCTGCAAATTCTTTAATAATTTCTATCAGAGAAATTGGATTTAAATCCTCACCTTTTAGGTACTTGTTAAATGATTCATAGTTTTCTTGTTCCTTAATTATTCCGTCAATATAGTATTCACGAAGGATAGGCAAAACCTGATATTGCATTTTGTAAAGAAAAGTCTTTTGCTTTTCAAGGCTTTCATTGAGGCTTTCATGGAGTTTTTCTCTAAGTTCATAAAGCTCAACAATATTTTTAGTGTTTATAATACTATCACGTTTTTCAAGACCTTCTAGTTTTTTGAGGTCTTCAATATATTCAATTTTTATTATTTCTTTTTTGATTTGTTCTTTGTCCTTATTCTTTTTAATGAAATCAATGTATGGAATAAATTTACCTAAGCTTTTAAATTCTCCACAGCCAAGAAAATATGTATGTCCGATTTTAAAGTCATTTGCACGGTACCGGCTGTCTTTTGTGGCGTCTTCAATAAACTTATTTATACCGTTAAATGTATTTATTACTATGTCATTTTCTTCTTTCTTAAGTCCTCTGTTTTTTCTGATAACGTTTTCATCCGGTAAAAGGTCAAAGAATAAAAATCTTCTGCGTATTGCGTAGTCAATATTGCCGACAGACTTATCAGCCGTGTTCATTGTGGCAATAATATATAAGTTGTCCGGTACTGATATTTTTGAACGGTTGTCCGGAACTAATATTTTTGATGGGTTGTCACCTTCCTCAAGCTCATACGGAACCTCAACCGACTCATTACGATACTCCAGTGCATAAATCAACTCGCCAAATACGGTTGCAATATCGGCTCTGTTGATTTCGTCAATCAGCAGAAAGAATTTTTTATCTTTGTTTTCATTTGCAATATCACACATTTTCCCGAATATCTTATTTACGGTCTTGTATTCTGTATTATTGTTACTTGTTTTAATGGTAATACCTCTTACAAAATCCTCATAACCGTATGATGGGTGGAACTGTACCATATCCCAATGTCCGGTCCATTTATCTTTACTGTCCTTTTTTAAAATCTCACATTCAAGTGAATTTGACAAATAAGCCTTAATAATTTCTTTTGCAGTATATGTCTTTGATGTGCCGGGAGGTCCCTGGAGCACCATCTGTTTCACACCAAGGCTGTCCATAATTTTTACATATTTTTCAAAATTATTTTCAACTTTTGCTTTATTTTCCATTACAATGAACCTCGCTGATAAAATTATTGAAAACATCATTTCTTACATTATAACATTTTTCGATTTTCTGTCAACAAAGTCCCGATTTTTAGTTACAAACTTACAATTGATATGTTACAGAAAAGGCGAGAGAACAGACAGTTGTCTTGACAAATTACATAAAATGTTTAGAGTAATCAAAAGCTGTGCGAGCGTCAACGGAAGTTGACATATTATTTATATTATCTTTACTTATCTTTACTTAACTTATATTACCCTTGCAAACCGTTTGTGCAATGGGCAGAATGATGCCGAATACTTATAAGGCTTCCGGCTCTTCATCGCTATCACAGAATTCATCAAACCACTCAGAATCGTCTTTATCAGAATAATCTGTATCTTCTTCGCCGCTGTACCACCGGCTTGATTTAAATTCTTCAATAAGCTCTTCTATGCCCTCGGATTCATTCAATTTCAGCGCACTGTTCATATAAAATTTTACAAGCTCTTTGTGAATACCGCCATATGACTGATAAACTTTAATGCTCCTTTTCAGTAATTGAATATCTGCAAATCTGAGTATGGGAATCATATACTTTAACAAGTCCGAAAAAGATGAAAACCGCAAGGAGTCCAGCACACAGCCAAACTCTGTTTTATCAAAGTTTTCGGCGAGCATATCGGCGTATTTGTTCTTCACAATCGGCGGAACATTTTTGATATTATATTCAAAGCAATAATTTCTGAGCTGACCTGAATAAGCGTATAAAACGCTTTTAAGCACCGTATCGGGTACATATTCATTGCTGTCCTTATAATGCAGTTCGTAATCTAAATTTGCGTACTCCTCGCAAAGCTCTGCATTGTAAGGCTCAAGGTGATTAAAGCAAAAATCAATGTCAGGGTTCAGGCTTCTCTGAACATCGTTGATACAGTATTTATGTAAAATTTTTAAAGCCTTTACAGCGTCATTTTTAATGACCCTCAGCTTCAGTTTATCAATAAGCTCTCTATCAATCCGGGATATATACGAAGCGGCATAGCGGACAATATTTTCTAATTGCTTTGGTGAGTTATCGGTATGTGCAAGCAGGTTTTTCAGATGCTCATTGCAATAGCAATTCAGCTCATTCTGTGCAACAGTTTGAGCAAAATCATTATCTTGATTTAATATTACAGCCTCATAATCAGCAAAGGTTACATAATCGCTCCATACGGTTTTTGCGAGCAGAAATGCCATTTCATAGTCAAACGGAGTTTTGCGGCGAAAATATTTTTCAGGCATATTCATTTTTTCAGGCAATGACTCGAAAACCAAAGCTTCTTCACTCAAATCATCAATAAAACTTGTTTCCTCGTACTTAAAAGCGTTCCGGCTGATATTTCTCACGCTTTCGGGAAGCTGCACACATTTCCATTTTTCGCCGTCCGTATTGATAACAGAGCTATCGGTAAGACAAATTGTTCCGTCAGGTATTTTCACAATGCCGTTTTCGTATGCCTGAGCGTGAGTGCAGATAAAATGCGGTATTGATGACGGACATAAGCCAAAGGCGGAATCCGATATTTTTCTTGTATTGGGGTTAAAGGGAAAGTTTTTCAGTTTGGCGCATCCAAAGAAAGCAAAATCCGATATAACCTCAATATTTTCTCCTCCGCTGATTTCTTCAAGATTGACGCATCCTAAAAAAGCATATTTGCCGATATAGCTAAGACTTTTCGGCAGGAAGATTTTCTTGAGTGAAGTGCAGTTTTCAAAAACATTATCATCTATTCCCATACAGCCCTCGGGAACATAAACATACTCAAGCGAGGTGCAGTTTTTAAAAGTTCCCGTGTGGATATAGTTTGTCGTATCAGGCAAGCATATGCTTTTAAGGCTTTTACAGTTTTCAAACGCAAAAGCGTTAATTAAAATCTGCGTATCAGGCAATACAATTTCCTTCAGATTAATGCAGTTTGAGAAAGCATATGCTCCGATTTCCGAGATATTTTCACCCATTACAACAATTTCAATATTTGTGTTATTTCTAAACACTTCGTTCTCAAGGATAATATATTCATAGTGTTTGTGTATAAAAGGCTCGCCTGCTTTTAGAAATGCCTCTTCGGGAATAATTCTTGCACCGATTGGTAAAACAGATGATGTGACAAATATCTCCCTTGTATTGTCAAACTGACTGAAAACCTTTCTTGTCTTGTCTTCATCAACAAAAAAGCCTCCGTTTCCGTCACGGCAATATATATCGTGTAAATCCAATATAATCATAAAATCAATCTCCTTTTTTAATTAAGCTTGTATTACGATTCTTCTTCATCAGAAATAAAAACAGCAGGATATAAATCACCGTCCGGTAAATCAATGCTGACCTTCTCGGCATTTTCTTTCGTAACTTCTTTTCTTTCGCCGGGGTCTAATTTTATCAGTCCGCTTAATGTACGGCAATACAGCGTAATATCGCCGATATTTTCAATATAAAAAGGTTTATTGTCGGTATACTGCGTATAAAAATCGATATTCTGAGAATGCGGAAAATATCTTAAATCAATATTACCTTCTCCGCTTCTTATCAGAAAGCTGTCCTGAAGCATTCCGATGTGAGCGCCTGCAAAATATTTCACTTTTTCATCGGCGCCGTTCGGCTTATAATACAGAGAATTAAAATAGTATTCATTGTGATTTGAGATTACAAGCAGAACCTCTCCCTCATCAGCAGTCGGAAGCTCCTTTTTCGCCCTGCCCTTATATTCACGCTTGATTTTTTCGTAATCGGGAATCTGATTCTTAACCAAGTCCTGCTGTTCAAAATTGCAATAAGCCAGAGGACAGTGATATACGGTATTTTTTGTATGAACAACAAGCTCGCTGTCTTCATAGTTAATCGTATAAGAATTTATAAACGTGGAATTGATAAAGGTTGAATCCATAAGTCTTTTGTGTCCGCTGACTATTCCGTGAATAATTGCAAATTCATTTCCTGCATATTTTACATCCTCCATATACCAGTAATAAAGCATTGTCTTTCGTTTGTTATCCTGATTGAGAACATCTTTAAAGTTATACATTTCTTACCTCCAAGTAATAAAATTTTGAAAGCAACTAAATTACGTTCGCTTAAAATAATTATATCACTCAGATTTTTTCAGACAATGCAATGTCAGCAAACCATATCCAAACCGTGAAATTGACTGACAACCACAGAGCGCATTTGTGCAATGGGCAGAGAAAAATGAGGTGTATGTAAAAAATGATATACTGACCTTTAATGTTATTTGTGTAATGAGTAGAGAGTATAATTAAAATCAAAAACATAAGAAAGCAACTGCCGTATCAGACAAGGACAAAAAATTTTACAAATTTATTATGCCGAAATTTACGATAATAAGCATTTTGTTGTGCTGAGTCATTATCAAATGATATTTTATTAAAATCAGTACCATGGCGTAATTATACTATATGGTCATGTGCATAATATCAATGAATGAGATATGATTGAAAAGTGGAAACAGAAACACGCTGGTTTTAAAAAATGAAACGGTCAAAGAGATTAGTGACAGAATAAAAAATCTGGCATAAAAAACACACTTAAAGATTGACTTTTTTATTACAATACAGCTATTTTTAACAATCACTCTGACACTTTGCAGAACAGCAAAAGTACCGTAAACACTGATTAAAAGCCGTTATTATGTTACGTCCTCGAAAATTACGGAGCACATCTGTCACATCTGTCAATCCCGGTATTCGTCTGCTTTTTTTCGACAAATTATCGTTTAGCGGATTAAAAGGGATAACCATATATTTTTATTCATTTATATTTATTAAAATATCACTTAGTCAAAACTCGCATAAGGAAAGTATAGTTATTCGGCTCTCGGCAACCACGATTATTTTTTCAAATTACGAGGAGGATATTCCTTGTGACGGAGCACGAAACAGCTTTTTTGAGAACCTTCTTTGTAAATGTGATATCGTAAGCAGACATAAATTCGGCGCATATTCTGCCCGAATAAACGGAATACATATCATATTTCCTGACTGTATTCAGAATAAAAGAAATTTCAAGTTTGATGATGAATTGGCAGAGCGGCTGAAAAATGAGCTGATGAGAAGTCAGGAGGACAGACTCAGAATTATTGTCAACCATCTTCCGCTTGCGAAGCATAACCTCGGCTGCAATAAAAAGACAAAGAAGTTTATATCCGGCGACGGTAGATTACAGAAATTGATTGATGAAAGCGGAAAAATCATCTATATTTCGGGGCATATCCATAACCGTCTTGACTCGGATTTTCCGAGTGCAGAGCAGGACAAAAGCGGTAATATCTACATTAACGCAGGAAGTGTTTTTAGATATTTATGAGAATAAAACAGCGGTGAAAGGCTATTATTTCTCGTGCAGAAAATATATTCCGAGATGTAATTTTATTTTTGATTGTAAATAGGAGTTTAATTACAAAGCTTTTGTTATTTCTTTCACACGTATTTTTCACACGTATTTATTTATTCTGTATTAATATTCTTAATTGTTTATATAAAATTTCTATATTTTACATAAAAATAAATAATTGAATCTTGTCGAACAATGTAGTATAATATTTTATATTATTTTTATAAACAGAGGATGCAGGTATTATGAAGCTTTTAGAGGACAGAATTCTCAAGGACGGTCATATCGGTAAGGGCAATGTGTTAAAGGTAGACAGCTTTTTGAATCACCAGATTGACACGGCTTTTATTGCTGAGTTAGGCAAAGAGTTTTACAGACTATATAAAGATGAAAAAGTCACAAAAATCCTCACTATTGAAGCTTCAGGGATAGGTATTGCCTGTTTAACTGCACAATATTTTAATGTTCCTGTTGTATTTGCAAAGAAAACACCAACAATAAATATATATTCTGATATATACACCTCTAAGGTGTATTCATTTACCCACAAAAAAGACTATGATATTTATGTATCAAAGCAGTTTATCAATAAAGAGGACCGTATTCTCATAATTGATGACTTTCTTGCAAAGGGCAGCGCATTATCTGCATTGATTAATCTCATTAATGACGCAGGTGCCCGGACTGTGGGAGCAGGCATTGTTATTGAAAAGGCTTTTCAGGATGGCGGAAAAATAATCCGTGATATGGGAATCAGGGTTGAGTCGTTAGCAATGATTAAGGAAATGACTGAAGAAGACGGTATTGTTTTCTGCAGTTAAATAATCAGAGAGCATAGCTCTTTGACATATTTTTTGAGGAGGAATTTAAAATGTTCAAAAAGTTATTATCAATTACATTGGCTGCACTTATGGTGCTTTCGTTTGCCGCTGTATTCACAGGCTGCGGTTCAAGCAGCAGCTCCGGCAGCAACTCAGGCAGCAGCAGTGCTGAAAGCCTCAAGTTTGGTTTCATCTATCTTCACGATGAAAACTCAACATACGACAACAACTTCCTGACAGCAGCTAAGGAAGCTTGCGAGAAGATGGGCGTAGAAATGATTAACAAGACAAACATCGACGAAAGCGACGCTTGTAAAGAGGCTGCTCTTGACTTGGTTGATCAGGGCTGCGATATCATCTTTGCCGACAGCTTTGGTCACGAGGACTTTATGATTGAGGCTGCAAAGGCTAATCCCGATGTTCAGTTCCTGCACGCTACAGGCACAAAAGCTCACACAGAGAAGCTTGACAACTTCCATAATGCTTTTGCTTCTATCTATGAGGGACGTTACCTTGCAGGTGTTGCAGCAGGTATGAAAATCAACGAAATGATTGAAGCCGGCAAATTCACAAAAGACGAAGCTAAGATGGGATATGTTGGTGCTCACCCGTACGCTGAGGTTAAATCAGGCTACACATCATTCTATCTCGGAGCAAAGTCAGTTTGTCCTACAGTTACAATGGAAGTAACATTCACAGGCTCATGGTATGACGAAACTCTCGAAAAAGAGGCTGCTAACAAGCTTATTTCCGACGGCTGCGTTCTTATCAGCCAGCACGCTGACTCAATGGGCGCTCCTACAGCCTGCGAGTCTGCCGGTGTTCCCAACGTATCCTACAACGGCTCAACTGTAAGTGCTTGCCCCAACACATTTATAGTTTCTTCAAAAATCAACTGGGCGCCTTACTTCGAATATGCTATCAAGTGTGTACAGGAAGGCAAGGCTATTGACACAGACTGGACAGGCACAATTGCAACAGGCTCAGTAGAGCTTACAGAAGTTAACGAAAAGGCTGCCGCTAAGGGCACTCAGGAGGCTATTGACGCTGCAAAGGCTGACTTAGAGTCCGGCAAGCTCAACGTATTTGACACTGCTGCATTTACAGTAAAGGGTGCATCCCTTGATTCATATATGGCTGACGTTGATACAGATGCTGAATACAAGGGCGATACAGAGGTTGTTAAGGATGGTGTCTTTGAGGAATCAAAATATCGTTCAGCTCCTTACTTTGACGTTGATATCGACGGAATTTCTGTTATTGAATAACTTTAGATATCAGGTCACCACATAAACTGATTATTCCGTGACCGTTATATTGCGGTCACGGATATTTTTTTGTTATAGGAAACTGCTTTGAAACAGTCGGGCAAATAAGGCTTGACAATATCAACCTGTCTGCCCGGATTTCGTGTCGAGGCACTCGACTTTTTTAGGAGGCATTATGGCTGGAGCTTTGGCATTAGAATTAAAAGGCATAACCAAAACCTTTGGCAGTGTTGTTGCAAACAAGGATGTTGACCTGAAGGTATATAAAGGCGAAATTCTTTCTATACTCGGTGAAAACGGCTCGGGCAAGACAACACTGATGAATATGGTATCCGGTATTTATTACCCTGATTCGGGTGAGATTTTAGTTGACGGCGAAAATGTAATTATCCGTTCACCAAAGGATGCGTTTTCATATAAAATAGGAATGATACACCAGCATTTTAAGCTTGTTGATGTCTTTACTGCTACACAAAATATTGTTCTCGGTGTTAAGGACGGAAAATTCAATATTAAGTCTGTTACAAAAAAAGTAATGGAAATTACCGAAAAGTACGGTTTTAACATAGACCTAAACAAGAAGATTTATGAAATGTCCGTATCTGAAAAACAGACTGTGGAAATCATTAAGGTGCTTTACAGAGGGGCTGATATTCTTATCCTCGACGAGCCTACCGCTGTACTTACACCGCAGGAAACACAAAAACTGTTCAACATTCTCCGCAAGATGAAAAAAAACGGAAAATCAATTATTATAATTACCCATAAGCTCCATGAGGTGCTTGAGATTTCCGACAGAGTCACCATATTAAGAAAAGGTATGAATGCCGGTACTGTTGAAACTAAGGATGCAACGGAACAATCCCTTACCGAAATGATGATGGGTGAGAAGGTTGATCTCAACATAACCCGTGAAGAGCCTGTAAATCCTGTTGAACGACTTGTTGTGGATAATCTTAGTGTTATGAAAAGTGACGGTACTGTTGCTCTGAACAATGTCAGCTTCAATGCATACGGAGGAGAAATCCTCGGTGTTGCCGGAATTTCGGGCTGCGGACAGAAGGAGCTTCTGGAGTCTATTGCAGGACTTCAGATTACCACAAAGGAATCAAGTATTATTTACAAGCCTGACGATATGGAAGAACAGCAGCTTGTGGGCAAAAATCCAAAAGAAATCAGAAAGCTCGGTATTGCTCTTTCCTTCGTGCCTGAGGACAGGCTCGGTATGGGTCTTGTCGGGGATATGGACATCATCGACAATATGATGCTGCGTTCATACAAATCCGGCAGAGGAACTTTTCTTAACAGAAAAGAACCGAGGTCGCTTGCAAATCAGATTATCGAAAGCCTCGAAGTAGTTACTCCGAGTGCCACTACACCTGTAAGACGTTTATCAGGCGGTAATGTTCAGAAAATCCTTGTAGGAAGAGAAATTTCCTCAGCGCCGAAGGTGCTTATGGTAGCATATCCGGTAAGAGGACTTGACATTAACTCATCATACACTATCTATAATCTGCTTTCAGAG
>JBJEOX010000169.1:0-2570 GCA_051880935.1 Ruminococcus sp. | reverse complement strand
GAGTTGATGCTATTGTATGTGTGTGAAGGTCTGCTATTAACTTCATTTATGTTCTTACTCCCATTTATCTACTACAGTTTTAGGTGAATCGGTCATCTCGTCAACGTCCATTCCAAGACTGCGCAACAAATCCTGTGCGGCATTGTAGCCCATCTTCTTCTGTCTGTTGTTCATAGCGGCTACTTCAATAATTACTGCAAGGTTTCGACCGGGCTTTACAGGGATTGTAAGAGTAGGCACTTCAACTCCGAGAATGTCCATATATTCATTGTCAAGTCCCATTCTGTCATAAACCTTTGCGCTGTCCCAGAGCTCAAGATTGATTACCATATCAATCTTTTCCTGCATTTTAACAGCACCCATACCAAAGAGCTTTCGTGCGTTGATAATTCCTATTCCTCGAAGCTCGATAAAATGCCTGATATTCGCAGGTGACTGACCGATAAGCGTTGTTGCAGAGGTTCTGCGGATTTCAACTGCGTCATCGGCAACAAGGCGGTGACCACGCTTAATAAGCTCCATAGCCGTTTCGCTCTTTCCTACTCCGCTGTCGCCGATAAGCAGACAGCCCTCACCGTAAACCTCGACAAGTACGCCGTGTCGTGTGATTCTGGGTGCAAGAGCATTGTTAAGATAGTGAACAAGTCTGGCGGTCAAATCAGAAGTGTTATCGTCTGTGCTGAAAATTGAAACCTTGTGCAGTTTTGCACTCTCAAGAATTGCACTTGAAGGTTCAATGTCACGACAGATAATTACAGCAGGAGGCCCAAAGCTGAAAATTGAGTCGATAACCATTCTCTGAGCTTCCGAACCGAAACGTCCGAGATATGAAAATTCGGTATTTCCCAGAACCTGAATACGCTTGTTATCAAAAAATTCAAAGTAGCCTGTAAGTTCAAGTCCCGGTCTGTTAATTTCAACAGTCGTTATATTAATATCCTTATAATTTTCCGCTGCATAAACCTCACTCAGGTTTAAATCATTGACAATATCCGACAAAGGAACAGAAAATTCAACAGACATATATTCACCGCCTTAAATATTTCGGGTATTATAGTTATCTCTATTATACACCATATTGAGGTCGGTATAAAGTCTTTTTATGAATTATTTTTCAAATATTTTATTATTTTTCTCATTTTTCAGCATTAATTTTTATAGTTTCAGCTTTTATTTCTTCTTTAGAATTAATATATGAAACAGAAAATTCTTTATTGGTGTCTGAGAAAAAATTATTGAATATAGATAAAGAATTTAGGCTTGTATCTTTATTTTTATTCTTTATAAGAATAATGTGCTCTTCAACCTGTTCGGGCAGTTTTTTATCGCTTACAAATTTTTCCGCTAAATTTTCATCGCATAATGTTACATACATAAGAGGTGAAAAATACGGCTTTTCAGAAATATACTTTATATCCGACTTAAGTGTTTTATCCGCTATTCTCTCTTCCGTTATGAACAGCTCAAGCTTTGAAAGCGAAAGGTTTGGTATATATTCGCTTTTTGCTTTTGTGCAGGCTTGTTCAAACGAATCTGCAAATACAGAAGTGAAAACAGGTGTGTCGGAGCTTGAAAGCAGATAAAATGTGTAGCAGATTCTGCCGTCCTTTTCCCCTGCCGTTACAGTTTCTGCAATTGAAGCCTTGTCAACCTGTTTTGAGCTTGAACAGCCTGTAAACAGTACTGATAAGATACAGAGAAAGATTAATAATATTTTTTTAGCCATTTATTCTCCTCCCAAAAGCAAACAGATAGAACACAGGAATTGCGACTGCTGAAATAAAGCTGAGAATATTTAAGAGAAAATGATTTGTTAATAATTCTTTTACAGCATTAAAGTGATAGGCACAAATGAAAAGAACAAATATGATAACAGAAAAAATAAGCACAGTCGGCAAAGAACTGCTTTTACCGGTTGATTTACAAATACACGTCAGAATAAGCGAAATTGCAAGAAATACCGTTTGCAGTGATATTGAAAGATAAAGACTGTCAAAGCCGCCGACATCGCCGAAGTGAGTTGTCTTTGATAGCAAAAAGCATCTGTAATCCTGTGCAAAAGCATATTCACCAAGTACGAATGTTGTGAAAAACAGAATCAGTCCAAAAACAATCGCCGTTACAACAACTGAAAAAACAATTTGCCCTGAACGGAAATTTTTGGTATATCCCGATAAAACCGCAAATATTACAGCAGTAAATGCAGGAGTCAGAAAAAACGAAGTGTTATTTATAAAATCACTTTTCTGTCCGCTAAAAACAAAATCTGCATTATTTATTTCTAAATTAGAAATATTGCCTGTAAAAATCAACGCTAATACTATAAAAGAGAACGCAAAAATAAAAATTGAACATCTTGCGATTGCATTTGTGCCTTTATAGGCGGCATACACACAAACCGCAAGTAAAACAAAAGCAACTGCAAAAATATTTGCTTCGCTGTTGAGCTTTTTTGAAAACATATCGCAGTATTTAATTAAAAAATACTCCGCTGTAAAGACAAAGTACAGACAATAAAAAGCCGAAACAAAAATTATTGCGTTCGGCGTTTTTATATGAGCCAGCGACAT
>JBJEOX010000168.1:0-2594 GCA_051880935.1 Ruminococcus sp. | reverse complement strand
AGGCTGTAATCGCTGTTTACGACACATACGACGCTACCGGAAAAACATTAACCTCTGACCCGTTCCTGTCATTCAGAGTTACCTCGGGCGCATACTCGGGCTTTGAAATTGAGTCCTGCGATATTTCTTCTGACGGACAAATGTATTTCAATGTCAACAGATGGACATCAAGCAGTGGTAACTACGACGCTATTCTCCGTTTCAACAATTTTGTTGCAAACGGCTTCAATCCGGACGGCAACGTTGATGTTATAAGCGGCGGTACAGGAACTGTCACAGTCAGAGGCTGGGCATTCGATAAAGACTGCGCATCAATGTCAATTCCTGTTCACGTTTACATCGGCGGACCTGCCGGAAGCGGAGAAGGTCACGCAATAACTGCAAATACATACAGATCAGATGTAAACGGTGCATTTGGCTGCGGAAATTATCACGGCTTTGATGCAACTATCTCAACATCGTTAAGAGGCTCACAGCCTGTTTACCTTTACGCAATCAATACTCGCAAGGGTACTAATGTAATGATTGGCTCCGGCTGGGTTAACATAACCAACGAAACCAATGCACCCGGTATCGGCAATGTAAGAGTGACAGAAGTATCTGCAAACGGTTACAGGGTTACTTGTGATGTATGGGACGACACAGGAGTAACATCAGTTAAATTCCCGACTTGGACAGCAAACAACGGTCAGGACGATTTAGTCTGGCACGAAGGCTCCGTAAGCGGAAATACGGCAACCTGTTACATCAGCAGAAACGACCATAAGGGCGAGTACGGTACATACTTCACACATATTTACGCATATGACGGATACGGCAATCAGTCCTGCAACGGTGATACTAATGTTTACTTAGAACAGCCGCTCAGCATTTACAACTATGGCATTGTTGATATTGGCACAGAATTTTATGCAAAAATAGTGAATGTAAATGCAAATAAGGATGTAGCAATCAATTTCGCCGACGATAATGTTCTTATTTATGATAAAATGGACAATCTCGACCATATCTGGAGATTTGAACGCAATGCTGACGGCTCATACAAGATTACAAATATGCACAATGGCAAATGTCTTGATGTAAATGGTGCAGCTAATGCAGACGGTACAAATGTACAGATTTGGGAAAACAATGGTGGTTCTGCACAGAAGTGGTTTATCTACAATGTAGGCGGCAGGTACGCTCTAAAGGCGGCTTGTTCAGACAGAGTTCTTGATGTAAACGGTGCATCAACTGCAAATGGTGCCAATATTCAGACTTGGACATTCAACGCTTCGGGTGCACAGATTTTCACAATTGACAAAGTTGTTTCTTGTATGGCTGATATGGTATTTGACGCTGATTTTTACAGCAATAAATATGCAGACCTGAAAAATGCCTACGGTACAGACTACACAAAGCTCTATGCACATTTTGTAAATTACGGAATCAAAGAAGGCAGACAGGCTCATATTAATTTTGATGTCAGGTATTATCTGAATAATAATAAGGATTTAATCAACGCATTCGGTGCAGATAATTATTCTGCGGCATATAATCATTACTTAAGTTATGGTTGCAAAGAGGGCAGAAAAACATCTGCTACTATGGTTTTTGACGCTGCGTACTACAGCAACAAATATTCAGACCTGAAGAATGCTTTTGGTATGGACGCTGTCAGTCTGTATAAACACTTCATCAGTAGCGGAATCGGTGAAGGCAGACAGGCTTGTTCAAGCTACAATGTTGTAGTTTATCTGAATAGTAATAAGGATTTACTCAGGACATTTGGTGACGGTAATTTTAAAGCCGCATATAATCACTATTTGTCTTATGGTTTTAAAGAAGGCAGAGTAACAGCCTGAATAATGACACATAGTTGTATTATGCGAGATGTAATATTCGGAACAGGTGCATTTTGTGCCTGTTCCGATGCCTGCGTTTAAAAATAATCGAAAAATTAAATGGTAACAATTTTATAATCTTAAAAACTATCTCGAATTCATAATTTTTGATTCGAGTTTATATAAAAAATTAATTTCAGGAGGAGTAAAAGTGAAAAAAATTATTTCGTTAATCCTAAGTGCAGTTATGCTTGTTTCGATGACACAGCTAACAACAATGGCGGATATTTTGTCCTCAGCCGAAACAGGCATTGACGAACCACAAACGGCGAGCGTTCAGACGGTGAACGCACCAATGCTAAAAGAAAGCACAAAAACCGGTGAAGCAATAACTAATACCACCGACAATGTCTATGTTTCTTCAATTTCCGTTACCGAAACAAAGGACGGAACTCCGAACACTGTTGATGAAAATGGTAATGAAATATTTGATGCCGATGACAGTCCGGGAAATGACAGTAGCAGTAGTAACGGAATTGTAAGAACCTTTGATACAGTCAGCTATAAGTTTAAGGTTCAGATGCAAGTCAATAATCAATATGTATCTCACGATGAAAGGGTGAAGTTTGAATTTTCTCTTCCTCTTACGTCTGAACAAGCTGTTTTTGATACCTCAGCTATGGTTTGGATGGATACAACAGCAGGTTATGCGTGGAAAATTACAACTGATGATACAACCAAACATCAAACACTGACCTGTTACGCACATAT
>JBJEOX010000167.1:0-2599 GCA_051880935.1 Ruminococcus sp. | reverse complement strand
CTTTTCCAAATCAACATTAAAAATTTCGGCAAGCTCAGTAAGCAGTTCAATATCGGGACAGCCGAGTCCACGCTCCCACTTTGAAACAGCCTTGTCACTTATGCCCATTTTCTCGGCAAGCTGAAGCTGAGTCATATTATTTTCCTTGCGGAGTCTTAGAATAAGCTGACCGATTTTTACGTTATCCATTTAGTTCACCTCCTTTGCTTAGATTATATAGCAAATTCTTGCTTTGCACAATAAACGCACCGTTTAGTTTTAGCAAAAACAGGCATATACACCAAGCGTTTGCAAAGTGTATATGCCTGTTGGCTTTATTAATTCATATATTTTGAAATTATCTTCTTTAATAATATTGCAAGAACAGAAATTATAACAACATAAATACAGCCGAATGTCAAAGCGTAACGATAGACAAGCTCTGCTTCCGAACCTCCGCAAATGTTTTTTGAATAAAGTTGTGAAAATACATTATTTGCAATGATTGTCGATACAAGGAGATTTACTGATAGTATTGTAAATTGATAGATATTTCTTGAAATTAAGCAATTAATAATTACGAATACAAATTGCGACATCAAAAAAAGTGGATACAATATCAAAGCACCTCCACGATAGAACAAAGCGGAAAACAAAATCAAACTGTAATTAAGTATAAGCGTAACAATGTATAATGTAGTCCATACTTTTGATTGAAGAAAATATTTTTTCATAAATTAACACCTCTTTTTCAATGTCCTTTCAATTCGATTTTACCACATTGTATTAGTATAGTCAATACAAATATAAAAATAATATGATACTGAATACAAAAGATAAACAAACAACAGTATTATCACTTGCAAATGCTCTCACTTTTTGATACTATAAAAGTACAGAAAAATCAACGGAGGGTTGAAAAATGAGCGTTATAGGTAAACAAATCAAAAAATATCGTACGGCAAAGGGTATAACACAGGAACAGCTCGGTCAGCTTGTGGGCGTTACAACTCAGGCGGTGTCAAAATGGGAATGCGGCGGCACACCCGACGCAGAGCTGCTGCCCCGATTATCGCAGGTGCTCAGCGTAAGCATTGACGCACTGTTCGGACGTGAGGAGCAAAGCTTCACAGCCTCACTCGCTCGCAAGATTTGCCAGATGCCAAACGAGGAGGCGTACCGTTACGCTTTTAGTATCTGCTGGGCGATAGAGGTCGGACTGGCACATGATATCTCAACTATTGACGCTTTACTTGGGGCGTTCATTGACAACAATGTCGAGTCGGAGGACAACACGGATTATTCTTCCAAGATGATGCAGGACGAAGGTATTGCCACCGTGCGGCTGTCGCCTGATTTTCGCCACTTTTTTCTTCTGCCTGAGCCGCAAAGCAGTATTAAGGATAAGCTTGCAGACGTGGAAACCCTGCGCAGAGTATTTCAGATTTTTGCGGACAAAAAGCTTCTGAGCATTATATTCTATATGTATTCTCGGCTAAACACCCCGATTGCGACCTCGCTCATCAGCAAAAATACAGGTATTGAAATGAAAGAGGTTGACCGCTGCATGGAGATTCTCTGCAAAAACAACCTCGCTACACGAAATGTTGTTGCTACTGCCGACGGTGAGATTTACTCCTATATGTTCCATCAGGAAAGCTCCGTTATTCCGCTTCTCTGCTTTGCCGATGAAATTACCAAAAAGGATTTTCGTGACTTTATCTGGATTTTCGACCGCACAAAGCCTTTGCTTTAATCAACTGACGGTTGATTATCTTGCGATTTGGTTGAGCGTTTCAATAATTGATTGCTTGTAAATTTTCTGCTCTCGGTTTATACTGATGATAACAGGATAATGAGGTGATACATAATGAAAAAACTATTGGCTTTCATTTTTAGTTTTGTGCTGGCGCTGTCTGCTGTTGCATGCTCCTCTCGCAATTCAGACAGCAACAGCACAGTTGACACTACCGCAGCTGCGACTATCGGTGAAGATATGAAAGAGAGAATGGATAAAGCGCTCAAAAGGAACTACTTTGAGGGAATTGTATGCCTGACGCAAAACGGCTCTGTGATTTATCAGTCGGCAACAGGCAAAGACGAAAAAGATGAGGATTTGACGGTTGACACGACAATGTACATCGGCTCGGTATCCAAGCAGTTCTGCGCCGCCGCAATTATGATGCTGCGTGACCAAGGCAAGCTCAGCGTTGACGATACGCTGGACAAATACTTTCCCGAATACTCAAACGGCAAGGACATCACTCTGAAAAATCTGCTCTCAATGCGTTCGGGAATCCCCAATATGGTGAGCGAAGGTAAAGTAGACGGTATTTCTTCCGACAAAACCGAAGCGGAGAATGTCGCTCTCATAAAGGAATGGATTTTCAGTCAGCCGCTCTTATTTGAGCCTGACAGCTCCTTGTCGTATTCAAATAGCAACTACTTTCTGCTCGGCAATATTGTGGAACAGGTGTCGGGACAGGCCTACAGCGATTTTATCCGCAAGAATATTTTTGAGCCGCTTGGTATGACGCACTCAGGCTTCGTGGATGAAGTCAGGGATTCGCCTGAGTGGGCGGGCAACCTTACTTATGACACCTTTATGTCAGAGGATGCG
>JBJEOX010000166.1:0-2607 GCA_051880935.1 Ruminococcus sp. | reverse complement strand
AAAGTATCAATTGTATATCCCTTTGGTGTTTTAGTGTTTTCAACATAAACTATTTCAGCCATAAAATTCTTATCTTTAAGCGACTGCAACGCTTCTTTTTCGCTGAAATTCGTAACAAACGGCACGGAAACTTCGGTGTCGGTGCCGTTTACGGTAAGGGTAATTGTTGAGCCCGACTTAACCTTCATTGAACCTCCCGCAGGCTCCTGATCAAGAATTGCACCGATTTCCTTTGATTCGTCGTACTTGCTCTTGATTTCAAACTGGAAATTGTTCGGGTTATCCTCTTTTGCCTCCACAAGTGTTTTTCCGACATAGTTTGGAACATCAACGTCCTTTGCCTGAACTGAATTACAGCCTCTGAAAACTGCAAGAGCAAAGAAAATTGCGCAAACTGCAACAGCCGCAATCAGAATACCCTTAACTGCATAGTAGGATGGCTTATGCTCCTTGACAAAATCATCATCCTCAGGTTCATCCTGACTCGGTCTTTCATCAGATACAGGCTTTTGAATTACCTTTGTTCTGTCGTTCTTTGTATCCTTAATAGAATTAACAAACTTTGTCGGCTGATTGTCAACAAACGATTTTCCGTAATCAAAAACAATTGACGGATTCAGTCTGAAACGCTCAATATCACTCAACATTTCGGCAGCAGAGGTGTAACGAGCCGACGGCTGCTTCTGCATTGCCTTCATTGTAATCTGTTCAAGTCCTATGGGAATTCCGGGGTTTACCTCTCTGGGACGCTTCGGAGTGGACTGGAGCTGCATGAGCGCAACAGTAACGGCACTGTCACCGTCAAACGGCAGTTTGCCTGTAAGCATTTCATAGAGCATTACACCGACTGAATAAATGTCGGTTTTTCCGTCGGTAACATCTCCCCTTGCCTGCTCAGGCGCAATATAGTGAACAGAGCCGATAGCCTGCTCGGTCATTGTGCGTGTTGCCTTGTCGGAGAAACGAGCTATACCAAAGTCTGTTACCTTGATTGTTCCGTCCTGCAAAAGCATAATGTTCTGAGGCTTGATATCACGGTGAACAATTCCGCACTCATGAGCGTGCTGCAACGCCTTTAAAATCTGCGTTGCAAGGTGAAGTGCGTCCTTCCACTCGATTATGCCCTGTCTGTCGATATATTCCTTGAGCGTTATGCCGTCGATATACTCCATTACAATGTACTGAATCATATCGCCGAAGCTTACGTCGTAAACCTTGACGATATTCGGGTGAGAAAGCATTGCAATAGCCTTTGATTCATTTTTGAATCTGCGAATAAACTCCTCATTATTGAGGTACTCGTCTTTAAGAATTTTTATTGCAACCTCACGGTCATCGATTGTGTCGGTACAGCGGTAAACATTAGCCATACCGCCCACGCCGATAAGCTCATGGATTTCATAACGGCCGTCAAGTCTTTTGCCAATATATTTATCCAAAAGGTTCACTCCTATCAATTAATAGATAACTGTTGCGGTAATGTTATCGCTTCCGCCGCCGTCCTTTGCACAGTCAACAAGCTTTGTGATAAGTCCCTCTCCACGATTTTCGTGGCAGATTTTAACCATATCGCCCGTAGAAACGCAGTTTGAAAGTCCGTCGGTGCAAATAAGAAGAACGTCGCCGTAGATAAAGTTTGCTTCTATATAATCAAGTCTTACAGAGGGCTTTATGCCAAGCGCCCTTGTTATGAAGTTTTTGTTGGGATGATTCTGCGCCTGTTCATAGGTTAATTCGCCTCTGCGCACCATTTCCTGCACAACCGAATGGTCCTCGGTAAGCTGTTTTATCTTACCGCCCCTGATTGCGTATGTACGGCTGTCGCCGACGTGGACAACGTGAACGGTTGTGTCCTTGACAAAAACAAATTCACAGGTTGTTCCCATTCCTGCAAGCTCAGGATCTTTTGTTGAAAGCTCAAATATTTTCATATTTGCGTTTACAACAATTTCAGCCATAAGTTCGCCGATTTGTTCCTTTGTCATATCGTCCTTATATAAATCGGTTATTTTGGTGCTTATGTATTCAACGGCTGTTGCACTGGCAATATTTCCGCCATTGGCACCTCCCATTCCGTCACATACTACCGCCCAAACACAGCTGGGAGAAATAACTCCGAAGCGAAAATCGTCCTGATTCTGATTTCGGACAAGTCCGATGTCACTTTTACTGAATACTTCCAAGTTATTTACCTCCTTTTAAAATATGATTTCGTTTAAGCTGACCGCAGGAAGCGTTAATATCGCTTCCGAGGGTTCGCCTGACTGTTGCCGTAATATTTTTATCGGCAAGTATATCAATAAAAGACTGCTGTCTTTTTATGTTGCTCTTTATATATCCCGTTCCTTCAACGGTGTTTACGGGAATCAGGTTTACGTGACAGTTCATACCCGACAGACGGCTTGCAAGCTCTCTTGCATTTTCATCGCTGTCGTTTACTCCGCTTATCATTGAATATTCAAAGGTGACACGTCTGCCTGTTGTGTCAAAATAATCTCTGCACGCCTGCAATAATTCTTCAATAGAATATTTCTTTGCAATCGGCATTGTTTTCTGCCTGATTTCATCATTCGGAGCGTGAAGTGAAACCGAAAGAGTGATTCCGAG
>JBJEOX010000165.1:0-2607 GCA_051880935.1 Ruminococcus sp. | reverse complement strand
TGGTGAATCGTTGTAGAACTTATCGGCAAATGAGAGTATAGCCGACTGCGTAAGCACAAGCGAGATAAGCGAAGCGGCAAGACTTATTGTCTTAAGAATATGCATAAGCGGTGAGTTTCCTTTTTTGTACTTTATCACACCGTAAATATTCATTCCGATTTCGGTAAATGTTACGGTCGCAATCGCCAGAGCCATATATTTTCCGTATTCAACGGTTTTCGGGTGCCAGATTGTCCATAACGAATAGGCAATATACATCAGACTTGCCGTTATCATAATGAAAACAGACAGCCTGTAATAAAAACTAACATTCCTTTTTTTGCTGCATTTTATTGTTCCGATAAGTGCACAATGTCTTGCAAGCGCCATTCCGAGTGTATAACAGCCGTTGATGCAAGTAAAAACAGAAAAAGTGACAAATCCCGTCAGTATTTTGACAACGCCTATTACAAGGCTGAATGAGCTTGTCGCTCCCGTAAGATGTATTGAACGGCTTTCGGATTTGGAATGTCTTTTCTGTATTGCCTTACTGCCTGACTTTATAATTTCACAGCCTTTTTTTAAATGATTTTTACCCAAAGGCATCACCGTCCTCAAATTTTATTACCACATTGAGGGCTTTTTTGGTTTGTGAAGCCGTTTCAAGCGCCTGTGAAATATTATCAATTGAATACTCGTGCGTAATAATCGACTCAATATTCCACTTTCCGCTTTCCATTAATTCAAAAACTGTTTTTACGTCCTCAGGCATATATCCTCCCGAGCCGATTATGCTTTTCTGCGAATATGTAAGGCTTAGCAAATCAAGCTTTCTTATTGATTTGTTAACCGCAACGGAAATAAATCGACTGCCGATTTTTCCTTTTGACATAAACGTTTCAAAAATGCTCTCGTCCCCTGCCGCATCAATAAAAATATCCGCATCAAAAGTATCGCCGTTAAGAGTTTTTGCCGTTTTAAAAAACCCCTCTGCCTTTTCTGCAAAATTTTCTTTTGCTGTGTTACAGGTTTTAAATCCTAAATCTGATGCAATATTCAGCCTGTAATCAGAAATGTCACAGAGCATTATTTTCTTTATTCCCCAAAATTCAAGTATCACAGCGCACGCAATCCCTATTGTTCCGCACCCGAAAACTACAGCACATTCGTTGTTTTCGGGATGTGAACGCCTTACTGCTCTGCAAGCAATAGTAAACGGTTCAATAAGACAGGCTGTTTTGTCGGAAACAGAATCACTGACAGGATAAAGCGAGTAATTACGCTTTGCGTTAGGGATTAAGATATATTCAGAAAATCCACCGATTGTACCTGCTCTTGCAACGTCGCCTTTTGCGTAGAGAGGATATGGATAAACCCTTTCACCGACTTTGAAATCGGTGACATTCTTTCCGACTTCAACAACTCTTGAAACAGTTTCGTGACCGAATTCAGCGTTAACGGTAATCTTGTGTCCGGTGTCGGGACCGTATTTATAAACCGCCGCATCGGTACCGCAGACGCTTGAATATATGTTTTTTATAAGAACGTCATCGTCACCGCAAACGGGAATCGGTACGTCAATAACTTTTACGTTTTCCCTGCCCATATATATTGCAGATTTCATTTTAATCTCTCCAATCATCTTGACATCTATATATTAATATGGTAGAGTTGATTTTACAATCATCAATATTCCGATTTGTGTCGGAATAATAAATTCGGGTGAAATTATGAATACAAAAAACAACAAACGCTATACGGAAATGGACATAAAAATGAAATCCGCCGTACTGGAGCTTATGAAAAATAATGAGATTGAAAAAATTACGGTCAAAAAAATATGTGAAACGGCAAAAGTTAACCGTTCCACATTCTATGCGCACTATATTGACGTTTTTGATTTGATTGAACAAATGGACGATTTTTTAAGCAAGGAGCTTATGTCGGGGTACGACAATTCTACAAAGCTGTTCTCAGAGGGGTCGTTTATTCTGTTTCTTAAGCACATAAAAAAATACAGCTATTTTTACAGAATTTCGCTGTCACAGAAAATGAGTTTTCCGCTAAAACGAGGATTTTATACTTTATGGGAATGGATTGTAAAGCCAAACTGCATTGAAAACGGAATTAGTGACGAAGATGAGATTATGTACTATTTCGTGTATTTTGAGGCAGGACTTACATTGGTGCTCAAACGCTGGCTTGACAATGAATGTAAAGAAAGCGAAGAAAAGATTGAGCAGATTTTAAGAAACTGTATTCCGAAAGCTATTATGAAAAAGTCAAGTACCTCGACACGCAATTCGAGCAGACAGAATGATGCTTATTAAACCTATTTTGCCTGACTGTTTATGTACAGTTTCCTATAAAGTGAAAAAGGCACGGCAAACTAACCTGCCGTGCCTTGATTATTTATACTGTAATATCAGATTAAACCTCTGCGATTACCTCTACCTCAACAAGAACGTCCTTGGGAAGCTGTTTTACTGCAACGCATGAACGAGCAGGCTTTTCGGTAAAATACTTGCCGTAAACTGCATTAAATGCCGCAAAGTCCTCCATATTTTTGAAGAAGCATACTGTCTTTACAGCCTTTTCAAGCGAACTGCCTGCTGCTTCAAGAACATT
>JBJEOX010000164.1:0-2609 GCA_051880935.1 Ruminococcus sp. | reverse complement strand
TTTATATATGATATAATCGATTTGCTGTCTTCCTCCTACAGCCGAAAGGAGGTGTACAACAGTGTATATGCTCACATCATTTTTACTATCCGTCGGAGCAAGTATAGTTGCCTACTATATTTGCAAGTGGTTGGACAGATAGTGTAAGACAGCACAACCTATTGAAGAATCCCCCGAAGCTGCAACTTCGGGGGATTCGTTTTGCATAACAGTGCAGTTCACATCATTTTTGCCTACAAACATTATATCATATGCTTTCGGCTATTTCAAGTATATGCATAAAATTATTTTTTATTAAATTGAATTAGCGGTTTATATATGATATAATCGATTTGCTGTCTTCCTCCTACAGCCGAAAGGAGGTGTTTGTAGTGCATCTAATTATCTCATTTATGCTATCTGTCGGAGCAAGTATAGTTGCTTACTATATTTGCAAGTGGTTGGACAGATAGTGCCGGACAGCACAACCTAATTTGAAACCCTCGGAGCCGGTAACTCCGAGGGTTTCGCTTTGCTTGTAGTGCAAAATTCATCTCATTTTTGCCTAAGCATATTATATCATATGCTTTCGGCTATTTCAAGTATATGCAGAAAATATTTTGTTATGCAAATTACTTACTTTCTTCCCTGAGTGTTGTTCTCTTGATTTTTCCGCTGATTGTTTTGGGGAATTCGTCAACGATTTCAAGGTGCTGAATCCACTTGTACGAAGCCATACGCTTGTTGCAGAAGGTCTTGATTTCGCTTTCGGTATGCTTGTCGTGAGCTGTGCCGTCGGCAAGCTTTACAATAGCCTTGATAGCCTGACCTCTGTCCTTGTCGGGCACGCCGATTACCGCACATTCAAGCACGTTCGGATACTGCATAATCACGTTTTCAACCTCAAAAGGTCCTACACGGAAGCCCCTTGTCTTAATCAAATCATCGGCTCTGCCGACATACCAGTAGTAGCCGTCCTCGTCCTTGTAAGCGGTGTCGCCTGTGTGGTAAACTCCGCCCTTCCAAACATTTTTGTAAAGCTCTTCGTTGCCGTAGTACGACATAAAGATTCCGTACTGCTTTTTATCCTTCGGCGGATAAACAACGATTTCGCCTGTTTCGTTTGCGCCAAGCTCCTTGCCGCTGTCGTCAATGATATGCACGTCGTAAAGCGGAGTAGGCTTGCCCATTGAGCCGGGCTTTGCAACCGAGCCCTTGAGGTTTGCAAGCATAAGCACGCTTTCGGTCTGACCGAAGCCCTCCATAAGGTGAATTCCCGTCTGCTCGTAAACCTTTTCAAATACCTCGCCGTTGAGAGCCTCGCCTGCTGTGGTGAGGTGTTCAAGCGCCGACAAATCGTACTTGTCCATTCCACGCTTGATGAAATATCTGTAAACCGTAGGCGGTGCGCAGAAGGATGTTACCTTGTAACGCTCAATGATGCGCAAAAGCTTGCCGGGTGAGAATTTGTCAAAGTCATACACCATAACGCCGCATCCGCAAAGCCACTGACCGTAGATTTTGCCCCACGAAGCCTTGCCCCAGCCTGTTTCGGCAACGGTGAGGTGAAGTCCGTTTTCCTTTACGCACTGCCAGTATTTAGCTGTGACAATGTGACCGAGTGTGTAGGTGTGGTTGTGTTCAACAGCCTTGGGATAACCTGTTGTGCCCGATGTAAAGTAAATCAGCATAGGCTCTTCAGCCTTTGTGTCAACTCTTTCGAGAGTATCGTCAGCGTTTTCAACTTCTGTAGTAAAGTCGATTGTTCCGAAAATCTTTTTTCTGCATACAAAAACTTTTTCAAGGGTGTTCGGCTGAGATGCAACAGCCATCAAATCCTCGGCTGTTGTATCGTCGGGAGTGCAGACAGCCGCTGTGATGTTGGCGGTGTCAACACGGTAGGAAATGTCACTCTGCGTAAGAAGGTGGGTTGCAGGAATGATGATTGCGCCGAGCTTGTGGAGCGCAGGAGCAACGTACCAGTATTCATAGTTTCTCTTGAGGATAACAAGCACCTTGTCGCCCTTTTTGATGCCGTTGTTTCTGAAAACGTTAGCCGCCTTGTTGCTGAGTCTGCTGATGTCGGCAAAGGTGAAGGTTTTTTCTTCCTTGTCGGGATTTGTCCAGACAACAGCAATATCGTCGGGAGCAAGCTCAGCCATTTTGTCAACTACGTCGTAGCCGAAGTTGTAGTTTTCGGGAAAGTCAAGCTCGAAGTTGAGCAGATTGCCGTTTTCGTCAAGTGCTTCCTTGCAAAAATTTTTGTATAACTGCATTTAAAACATCCTTTTCAGTTGGTTTGTGAATACATAAAATATATGCTTATTTCAAAACTGTTCCGAATATTATTCTATACAAAAATGAAAAAAATCGCAATACGTGAAATTATGCTAAATAAAAATATATTGCGCTTATTAATTCACCGACGGAATATTGTTATTCACAAATCTGTAAAATTTCAATTATTAATTCAGGTTCTGCATAACAGGTAAAACCGCTCCCAAATCAATGGAAGCGGTTTTGTGTTTTTAGTGATTTCAGGTTTTAAAACTCTTTAATCATTTCAGCAATATACTTCTGAATAAGTGTTGCGTCCTTGACGTTTACGATGCCGTTCTTGTCAACATCTG
>JBJEOX010000163.1:0-2610 GCA_051880935.1 Ruminococcus sp. | reverse complement strand
GCAATCGGTCAGCATACCGTTGCGCACATTATACCTGTGCATCTGAACCTTACTGCCGTATTTTTGCGACAGAATTCCGACTGCAACAAGGTATAAGTCCTCGCCTCCGTCAAGGTCAAAGATACACTCCTCTTCGTTTTCGATGATTTTGGAAAGAGAACTGATAATACCTGACAGATTGTTTCTGCTGACGGAACAAAAATGAAACTCTGTGTTAAGATTTTTTCTCTTATTACAGAAAGATAGTTCTGCGAGCACCTCTTCATTTTTTTAAGGTTATCCCCGACGAAAATCACCTTTTCGGGATTAAACAGCAGAGTGCTGACAAGGTTATCTATGTGTGTTGTATCGAAAAATTCAATTATTGTCATATTTTTTCAACCGCTTATTTACTATTATGTTTTTCAGTGTTTTTTCTTTTATCTATGTATTTTTTTATCGACTTGCGAAAAAAAACAGCTGAAATTATTACGCTTACCAAGAGCACTATCACAAAACAAGCAATCTGGTGCCATGCTTCGCTGAAACAAACGAATGAAACTATTACCGCCAGCGTCTGAATCAGCGACAAAGGCAGTCCGAATTTTGTCAAGACATTGAGCAGGCTGTTTTCCTCGTTTTCGGAATACTCGGTTGTAAAATCATAAATGCTGTTGATTTTATTATCGAGGTTTTTCAGTGAATCATCTATATACAGCTCGTTTTTCAGCATATCAAACTCGTCGATTCCCTGTTCCTGAACTGTGAACTGATTGAGGAAAATATAGTTCTGAGCGTAAACATACATACGCTTCAGTGTTTTTATGCTTTCTTCCAGTCCTTCGTCAAACTTATCATCGTCCGATTTATATTCAAAATAATTCTTTGCTAACTTGGAACATTCACTTGAAAGCCTCAGTATGGTTGCACGCTGTAAAAGAACACCCGACGCCATTGTTATGTACTGAGTTAAGAACGGATTTATTACACCGGCTTTTATTCCTTTGGATTCACCCGTAATTCTCACAAACGAATGGTGAGTAACAACATCAATTGTGCCCCGGTCACGCCATCTGCTGTAAACACAGCGTTTAAGCAAAGCTTCTCTCATTTCAGGCGACTGGCACGAAGATGAGTCTGCGTCAATAAAAGCAAAGGAATACAGCTTGTTTGACAGGTTTTTGTCGGTGTAAATATTATTGCCAACGTTTGTGACAGTATTGTCATCGTTGACAATAAACGATTTCATTTCATTGCTGAATTCCTCGTCACGCACAAGACAGCATACAAACATCCGGTCATCAATTACGGGTTGGAAATTCGTGCAGCCGGGCAGAAGCTTAGTGATAGGCTTCAGAATAGGCCAGATTATGTCGCCTTTAGCTTTCTCGTCATTTTCAGCTTTTTTATCTTCTTTATTATCTTGTGTTATGTATTTTTTCAACGCTTCATCGCCGAATTTGTTAAAATCTTCTGTTATACCGAGCAAGGTTATTGAATCGGCAACAAGCGGATGAAGCCCATCTCCCTGCATAATAAACGGAAGATTGATTCTTCTGCCGTACTCGTTAATCCTTTTTATATCGGTAAGGCTGCGGTAATTATGATTCTCAACCTCAAGTTGGAAAATTGCAATATTAATATTGCTGAACACGGTTGCAATTATGTTATTAACCAAAAGCTTGTATTCCTTGGTCAGCCTCTCTGTCTTACCTGTTTCTTTGTTCTCTTCTTCAATGGTTTTTTTAATTATATATTTCCTGCTGACGTCCTGCGGAATATCATAAATAAATCTTTTGTTATTCTCCTCATCAAACATCAGCTTTCTGGCTTCGGGCGTGAAATACTGAAAATTCTGGTAGTTGAGCAACAACTCCTCAGCTTCACCCTTTCTGATTGAGTCAGGCACCCAATTTTCTTTTGGAGCGTAAGAATCTTTTAATTCCCCGTCAAAATGAAAAGCAAGCAGAAAGGTGTGGTAGCTGTAAGGCGGATCTGTTATTATCTGATTATTAATAGTTTCCGACATTTTCTTCTCCTTATTTCAACGGTTTTCCGCACTTGAAGCAATTTTTGCGTTCAGCGCCTTTTTGGGTGTACCTAAAGTTGCCGGTATTACAGTGAGGACACTTCACTCTTTCCTCTTCCTTAACGAAATTTCCGTAACCTGCGTTTGTTTTTGCGCCTGCTCCGAAAATACAGAGAAGCTCACAGAAAAGACATCGAAGTTTTCCGGCGGGAAAAATTCTTCCGTTAATCTCCTTATCGCTCAGAACGAACCTGAATTCAAAGCAAACATCAGGAAGAACTTTGATTATCTTTATAGGATTTGGATTCTGCGTCACTTCCTTGTGTGGAGTTATGTAGTCAAAGCCTATAAGCTTTTTATTCTTGCTACCGTCATATACTACAGCGTCGAGGAAAACGTCGGAATTATCAAAAATCAATTTTTCGAGATTACCCACATCTTCCTTGCTCACGCAGTACTTGCCGTTGCTGTTGAGAATTTCAGCCACAGCCTCGGGGTGATTCTTAAAGTGACTTCTCAGCACACCCTTTACCGAGCTTCCGGGAATATAGGGCTGACCTGTTACATAGTCAAACGAAAAGCCCATTTTTTGCTTCTCATCT
>JBJEOX010000162.1:0-2620 GCA_051880935.1 Ruminococcus sp. | reverse complement strand
TTTGAGTGTGGTTATTTTCATAACAAAATTGATAATTTTTAGAATTAACACCGTACTACAGCTAAGCTATGCAGGAAACGTTTCCGATATATCAAAAATTAGTTAAGCAAACAAACTTATCTATACAACACGCATTATTATAAATTCGGAGCGGAGCGACCATTAATTCCGCATTACGCATTCCGAATTCCGCATTTAAATTAATTATGGTTTTGCTACCTAAAAAACAGGTAATAAAAGAAATTTTAAAGATTTTTTAAAATTTATAAATTTTTGTCAGGGTTTTGTCCCTATGTCTGTTTTATAATAAAGCCAACAAATCAAAAATCACCGAAAGGAAGAAAAATTATGAAAACATCATCAATCAAATTCACAGACAACATCAAAAGAAGAATTATTGCAGGATTCCTTGCGCTGACCTGTATCGGCTCGGTTGCAACGCTCAGCCTTGTAAAGACTAACGCCGCAACAACAAATTCAATTTCGCTTAACGAATCGCAGTTCAATTCAAACGCCTACTTCACAGGCTCAATCCGTGCAATTCTTAACAACTGGGGCAAGGGAATTGCCTCGTCAGTTCCCGGACTTTCATTCCTCGCAGGTCCGATTTCCACAATGCTCAAGGATATCTGCGGAGTTCACGATGTAACCCTTACAGACATCAACAAAAAGCTTGATGACCTTCAGAAGCAAATTGACAGCAGCACTCAGAAGATTATAAAAGATATTTACGACCAGAGTGCGCTGGTTGAATACAACAAGCTTGTTAATGAGGTTTCAACCGGCAAGAAATATGCATTGGAATTAATCGACGTTATCAAAAACGAAACAAACGAGGTTAAAAAGAATATTGCTCTTGCAGGTCTTGTAAATAACGACTTCACAAGCACTTCAAACTATGCACACAGGATTAGTGATCTTGAAAACTACATCAACGGTCCGTTCGGATACAACAAGAGCGTTTTCACTGAATATTACAACAAGATGAAAAATGAGTCAATGTTCGGCGGAGAAGCCGCTTACAGAGCTGAAAACTACGTAAATTGCAGTATGGAAATCTTTTCAGCCTCCGCATTCACAGCTCTGCTCTCGCTTGACGCAAAGATTAAGCTTGCCGCAATGACTGACGAGGAAATTTCGGCACTTGACCGGAAAACTCAGGAAACAATCAAAAATATGAATCTTAATGAAAGTGCAATAACAGCTGCAATGAATCAGCTCAGAGGCGATATGGAAAGCGTTTTGAAAGCATACGACAATTATCAGAAGCTTACCGAAGAAGAAGCTACAACATATGTAGGCAAGAGTGACGACGCTTCAAAAGCAATAAAGCTCAAAAAAGACCTCGGTGTCGTTAAGCACAACTGCAAAAACAACAACGATATTTCTGCCGATTTATTCGACTACTGGTGCCGTATCGGTCATCACTGCGACTACAGATATATAAAATCTATGAGTGAACTGTGCGAGAACTCAAGAGGCGACATCAAGCGTGTTGAAATCAACGAGTATGTAAAGGCATTGAGCTATGATAAAGTAAAGTTAATCATCGAACACATTCAAAAGAATTTCAGCGACCGTTCAATCTCACAGTATCTCAGAGGAGTCGTAGGCTTCCGATTCACTGACTGGTATGTTGACAATACCTTCCTGATTGCAGGCAAAGTTGAGCGTCACCCTTGGGATCATTACTACGGCTACGAAGGCGCTAAGGTTTATAAATATGATTACAGTATTGAGGATGTAAATATGCAGGATTACAATTGCTTTGAGCTTATCCACACAGCTCCCAAAGAATTATCAGGCGGTGAAGGCTTGTACTTCGAGCTTGCATAATTCTGAACAAGACACAAAGAAAACACCCCTCGAAACATTCCGAGGGGTGTTTGTTATGTCATAAATTTAATCTGAATTATCTGTCCTCAAGCGGAACATACTTTTTCTCTTTGGAAATGCTCATATATGCAGGACGGATAATCTTGCCGGGGTTTACAAGCTCTTCAAGTCTGTGTGCGCTCCAGCCTGCGATACGTGCAGTTGCAAACATCGGAGTGTAAAGCTCACACGGGATTTTAAGCATACTGTAAAGCAGACCGCTGTAAAAGTCAACGTTTGCCGCAACGCCCTTATAGATTTTTCTCTTCTTTGCAATAACTTCGGGTGCAAGACGCTCAACCTTTTCATAAAGATTGAATTCATCGTCATAACCCTCTGCTTCTGCAAGCTTCTGAACAGAGCCCTTAAGAATTACCTGACGGGGGTCGGAAATTGTGTAAACAGCGTGTCCCATACCGTAGATAAGTCCCTTGCAGTCAAACGCCTGCCTGTCAAGGAGCTTTTCAAGATAAGCCGAAATAGCCTCGTCATCATTCCAATCTCTGACGTGCTTTTTCAAATCCTCAAACATATAGTAAACCTTAACGTTTGCACCGCCGTGCTTCGGTCCTTTAAGTGATGCAAGAGCCGCCGCCATTGCTGAATATGTGTCAGTACCCGACGAGGTTACAACGTGGGTTGTAAATGTCGAGTTGTTACCGCCGCCGTGCTCCATATGCAGAATCAGCGCCATATCAAGCACCTTTGCCTCAAGCGGAGTATACTTTCTGTCGGGACGGAGAAG
>JBJEOX010000161.1:0-2620 GCA_051880935.1 Ruminococcus sp. | reverse complement strand
ACATTGGCATTTGCCGCAACAGCTTGTTCGACTTCAAATTCAAATTCTACGAACAGTAGCGAAAGTCAGGTAACGGGTACGATTGAAACAACTGTTAAAGTTACAGAAGCACCTACTACGGTTGAGCCGACAACAATAGGAGCAGTTAAACCCGGAAACTATATTGAAAAAGGAAATTTAAAAATTTCACTTGAATCTGCAAAGCAGTATGATGAAATTACTGACGAAAGTCTTGGCTCATATACCGCAAAGCCTGCCGAGGGCAAAAAATATCTTGTGCTTTTCTTTGAGGTTGAAAATATTTCATCAGAAGAACAAAACGTAAATATGTTTTACCACAAAGCATATCTTGATGATTATGATATTGACCAAAAAACTCTCTTGGTTAAACCTGAGGGGTACGATTTATTAAGCGGCGACCTTGCAGCAGGCAAAAAGCTCAAAGGCTATGTTTGTTATGAGGTAGACCCTGACTGGCAAAAGTTAGAGTTCGAGTATAAGGACGGTGTTACTTCTGATTCTGAAACATACGACTTTGTTGTAACTCCCGATGATTTAAGTTAAAAAACAAGCCACCTCCAAACGGGGTGGCTAAACTTATGCATTAATTGTTGTTTATATGAAGTTTTTCTATTAATGCTTCCTGCAATACGGCTGAAAAGTTTATGTGCTCCTTTTCTGACATTGTATTCAGCCACGCAGGAATCGTGCAGTTTTTGCGGATTGCTTTTTGACCGTATTTTTCGGCATAAGCGTCAATATCAATCACTACAAGGTTAATAAAATCATCTTTATTTTCAAGGACAATGTCTGAGGGCGCAGAGGCTTTCGGTGCAGGCTTTCCGTCCTCTAATTCATCGAGAACCCATAGGCTTGCACAGTCAATAGCCATTTCAAGTGCTTCTGCGAGTGTATTTCCCTCGGTTACAGCACCTTGTAAATCCGGAAAAGTAACGCAATAGCCGTTTTCCTGTTCCAATGGTGAAAATATTGCAGGGTAAACTAATTTCATAATGTGTTCTCCTTTCGATTAACTAAAGGCGGTGAGGTGTGCAGGACTTTATTTAAGCCCTGCCTGTTTGAGAATTGAATTAGCTGTTTTAATGTCCAAATCACCTCGGTGGTTCGGTATTGTTACCTTGCCCTTCTTTGTGGGATGTATGTATTGATTGTGTGAACCTCTCACATTTTTCAGATACCAACCGTCGGCAAGCAGTATTTTTTCAATTTCTCTAAACCTCATTACCTCACCTCCATTAGTTATTATAATGCGTATAATGCGTATTGTCAATAGAATTTATAAAATAAATAAATTTTCAAAAAAAACTCTTGATTTTGCCAGACAATAATATATAATTATGCCAGACAAAAGAAAGGAGGATAGGAAATGTCACCGAGAACAGGCAGACCAACGGATAATCCGAGACCAAATAAAATTAGTATAAGAATAAGCAATAAAGATAAAGAATTGCTTGAAAAATACTGTGAGCAAGAAAAGGTTAATAAAACCGAAGCTATAAGTCGTGGAATTAACAAGTTGGAAAGCGATATAAAAAAATAACACAAACCGCTCACGTCTAAATGCACGGAATGTGTTATTACCCGACAGGTTATCCTATCTGAAATCTATTATATCATTTAGGGTAACTTCTGTCAAACTAAAAAATTGATAGGAGATTTTTTATGAACAAAATATTCAATGAACTTGAAGAAGCTATTCTTGACACGGAAGGTATCAGCGCAATTATGGGTATGATTTCAGATTGTGCTGTTGAGGGCGCACAGTCACTTGACAATTACAAAATGGGCTTTTGGAAGATTAATGAAATGCTTTTCTACAATGCTAAAAAGCTCAATGAAATTAAAGAAAAACTTTTCAAGGAATACAGAAAGGCGGCTAAATGATATGAAAGCAATGGAATATAAAGGTCAGAAGGTAATTACAACTGCAATGCTTGCAGAAGCTTATGGCACAAGTGCCAGCTATATCAGTAAGAACTTCACACGCAATAAAAGCAAATTTATTGAGGGTAAGCACTATTTCTATTTAGAGGGACAGGAACTTAAAAATTTTATGACCAGTAGTCTTAAAGACGATTGGTCAAAACGAATAGGTCATATTTACCTCTGGACAGAGCGAGGAGCAAATCACCACTGCAAAATCCTTGATACCGACAAGGCTTGGCAACAGTTCGAAAATCTTGAAGAAACATATTTCAGAGTAAAGGAAGGCGTATATGCTTTCACTTCTCCCGATATGGTCAAGTATCTCAACGGCGTTGCAAATTATCTTCGTGTTCAGCGTACAATTATGAAAGACAAAGGTTGTTCACCGCTTGAAATTGCATTAATGGACAAGCTCACCTGCGACACCTACGGAATACCGACACCTGAATGTCTTGCAACACCACGACCGTATGAACAGCTTGCCTTGAGCGACTACGACAAAACTTTGATTGAAGCTAATTCAAGCAAAGCAGTTTAAAATTTAATCTATCCACTACAGCGTACATTCTACGGAGTGTGCGCTGTTTTTATACCCATTTTTCTGGAAAGGAGGATTTATATGGACGAAATCAAAAAGCTTGCTCAACCAATCTATGAATGGCTAAAAAACAAC
>JBJEOX010000160.1:0-14114 GCA_051880935.1 Ruminococcus sp. | reverse complement strand
AGTCTGCTCAACAGAGGTAGCCTCCATAAGTCCGTCGTGGTAGAGCTGTGAAAGAGTCGAGCTCATACCGTGATAGCGAAGTCCGCCTGCGTGGTTTGCAGAGGGAATGAAGTTGCTGCCGAGTGTGTACATTTTTGCAAGAGGACATACCATACCTGTGTCGCAGAAGTCGTATGCAAACTTACCTCTTGTAAAGCTCGGACAGGAAGCAGGCTCTACTGCAACGATTCTGTAGTCAGCCTCGCCTCTGAGCTTTTCGCCCATAAACGGAGAGATAAGTCCGCCGAGGTTTGAGCCGCCGCCTGCACAGCCGATAATAATGTCGGGCTTTACGCCGTACTTGTCAAGAGCCGCCTTTGCTTCAAGACCGATAACAGATTGGTGAAGAAGAACCTGATTTAAAACACTGCCGAGAACATAACGGTAACCCTCGGTTGTTGTTGCGGCTTCAACTGCCTCGGAAATCGCACAGCCAAGGCTGCCGGTTGTGCCGGGGTGAGCCTCAAGAATCTTCTTGCCGATTTCGGTTGTCATCGAGGGGGAGGGAGTAACGCTTGCGCCGTAGGTTCTCATAACCTCACGTCTGAAAGGCTTCTGCTCGTAGGAAACTTTTACCATAAATACCTTGCAGTCAAGTCCGAAGTATGAGCAAGCCATTGAAAGAGCCGTGCCCCACTGACCTGCGCCTGTTTCGGTTGTAACGCCCTTTAAGCCCTGCTTCTTTGCGTAATATGCCTGAGCGATTGCGCTGTTGAGCTTGTGGCTTCCGCTGGTGTTGTTGCCCTCGAATTTGTAGTAGATTTTTGCAGGCGTATCGAGTGCCTTTTCAAGAAAGTATGCACGGATAAGCGGAGAGGGACGGTACATCTTGTAGAAATTCTGGATTTCCTCGGGAATGTCAATGTATGCGTCTGTTTCGTTAAGTTCCTGTGCTACAAGCTCCTCGCAGAATACGGGGTAAAGCTCCTCTGCCTTCATCGGCTGAAGAGTTGCAGGATTGAGAAGCGGAGCAGGCTTGTTTTTCATATCTGCCCTTACGTTGTACCACTGTGACGGGATTTCCTTTTCATCAAGGTAGATTTTGTAAGGGATTTTGTTTTCTGCCATTTTTATGACCTCCAATATATTGTATTTTTCTTACCAAAACATTTTATCGGTTTAAATCGATAACGTGCTTTTGTTGTATTATACCATAAAAAATATGCATTGTCACGCTATTTTGTAAAATACTTGATTTCAATACAAAATCTATATTTTATTTTACTTTCATTTTACAATCGGGGCGTTCTGTTTTTTACAAAACGCAAATAAACTATAGCTGTACGATGAAGTACAGAAAGCAACAGCAACGTTTTCATCTGTAGGGAACAACCCCTGTGTTGTTCCTTACCGCAGACGTGTTTGTTGCTTCAGGAACGACACAGGGGTCGTTCCCTACGAATAGTTTATAAAGTTTGAAAACATTATTTTAAGGAGAATTTAAAAATGAAAAAGGTATTAAGCAAAATTACGGCAATTACAGTTATGGGTGCGCTTGCAGTTACGGCATTCGCAGGCTGCGGCGGAAACTCATCATCAAATTCATCGGAAACATCGGGTGCCGCTGCAACATCGGCTGAAAGCGCAGCATTTGACACAAGCAAAACAATTGCAGTTGTTACAAGAGAAGAAGGCTCAGGCACAAGAGACGCTTTCACAGAGCTTACAGGCGTTCTTGTAAAGGACGGCGACACAAAGACCGATAACACAACTTCATCTGCTGTTACAATCAACAGCACAGAGGCTGTTATCACAAACGTAAAGGACAACGACGCAGCAATCGGCTACATCTCACTCGGTTCTTTAAACGACACCGTAAAGGCTGTTAAGGTCGGCTCGGTCGAGGCTACAGCAGAAAACGTAAAATCAGGCGATTATGTTATCAGCCGTCCGTTCAACATTGCATACAAGGGCGAATTGAGCGAGGTTGCACAGGACTTTGTTGACTACATATTAAGCTCTGACGGTCAGGCAGTTGTTTCGGGCGAGGGTTATGTTGCTGTTACCGAGAACGCAGCTTACAACGGCAAAAAGCCTGAGGGTAAAATCAGCGTTGCAGGTTCATCTTCCGTATCTCCCGTAATGGAAAAGCTTGCTGAGGCTTATCAGAAGGTAAACACAAACGCAAAGGTTGAAATTCAGACCTCAGACTCCTCGGCAGGTATGCAGGCTGCAATGGAAGGCACTTGCGACATCGGTATGGCTTCACGTGAATTAAAGGACGAGGAAGCAAGCTCGCTTAAGTCAATCACAATCGCTAAAGACGGTATTGCAATTATCGTAAACACAGCTAACACCTGCGACGACCTCACTGTTGACCAGATTAAATCCATCTACACAGGCGAAACAACTGTATGGAGTGACGTAATTAAATGAGATTGAAAACGTTCAGAGAAAGGGCTATGCAGGGAGTTTTCTTCCTGACAGCCCTTGCGAGCATTGCTGCGGTTGCAGTAATCTGTGTTTTCCTGTTTATTAACGGTGTGCCTGCAATGGCAGAAATCGGATTTTTTGATTTCATCTTCGGTCAGAAATGGGCACCTACAAATGTTCCTGCAAGCTACGGTATATTTGATATGATTGTGGCAAGCGTTTACGTTACGGCAGGAGCTATTGTAATCGGCGTTCCGATTGGTATTCTGACGGCAGTTTTCCTTGCAAGATTCTGCCCGAAGCCTTTATATAAAATCCTGAAGCCTGCTACCGAGCTGCTTGCCGGAATTCCCTCTATCGTTTACGGCTTCTTTGGACTTATGGTAGTTGTTCCGTTTATCCGTGATAACTTCGGCGGCTTCGGTTCAAGCTGGCTTGCGGCGTCAATTGTACTCGGCATTATGATTCTTCCCACTATTATAGGTGTTTCGGAGTCGGCGATAAGAGCAGTGCCCGAAAGCTACTTTGAGGGTGCGCTCGCACTCGGAGCTACAAAGGAAAGAAGCGTTTTCAAAACTATTCTTCCTGCGTCAAAGTCGGGTGTGCTTGCGGCTGTTGTCCTCGGAATCGGCAGAGCGTTAGGCGAAACAATGGCTGTTGTGCTTATTGCAGGAAATCAGGTGCAGATTCCCGCAAAGCTTACCGACGGACTTAGAACACTGACTGCAAATATCGTGCTTGAAATGGGATATTCAACAGGTCTGCACCGTCAGGCGCTTATTGCAACGGGCGTTGTGCTGTTTGTATTTATCCTGCTGATTACGCTTTCAATGCAGGCTATAAAGAGTAGGAGTGAAAAGCATGGCTGATAAGAATACTTCGGCGGTGATTGACGATATTAAGCCGATTAACAAAGTGACCTTTAAACAGCGTATGATTTCGTACAAAAGAAAACCTCTCTCCCTTGTTATGCTTTTGCTGGTTGCTCTGGCGGCTTTGCTTTCTGCGGCGGCGCTTGTGTTTATTATAGTATATGTGCTTGTTCGTGGAATACCCAACCTCACTCCCGAGCTTTTTGCGCTTACATATAACAGCGACAACGTTTCGTGTATGCCGTCAATCATCAACACAATTGTGCTGACGCTTCTCACTCTTTTGATAGCCGTTCCGTTCGGTATCGGTGCGGCAATTTACCTTGCCGAGTATGCAAAAAAGGGCAACAGGCTTGTAAAGGTTATCCGCACAATGGCTGAAACACTGGCAGGAATCCCGTCAATTGTTTACGGACTTTTCGGTATGCTGTTCTTTGTTTATGCGCTTAACTGGGGCTATTCACTGCTTGCAGGTGCTTTTACGCTTGCAATTATGGTTCTGCCTACCATTATGCGTACAACCGAGGAGGCACTCCTCACCGTTCCCGACTCCTACAGAGAGGGAAGCTACGGTCTTGGCGCAGGAAAGCTCAGGACTATTGTAAGGATTATTCTTCCGAGCGCAATGCCGGGTATCCTTGCAGGCGTTATTCTTGCGGTGGGCAGAATTGTCGGCGAAACGGCGGCTCTGATTTACACCTACGGCTCTGCAACGGGCTATGCAACGGGACTGTTCAATTCGGGACGTTCGCTTGCAGTGCATATGTATGTCCTTACAAACGAGGGACTTCACACCGACCAGGCTTGGGGAACGGCTGTTGTTCTGCTTGTGCTTGTGTTCGGAATAAACACTCTTTCGGCATTTATAGCAAAGAAGCTGGGAAACAAGAAAGGATAATCTTAACAGATGGATAAGTTTACTATAGATAATATGAATCTTTATTACGGCAAGTTTCACGCCCTTAAGGACGTGACTTTGCATATGCCGAAAAATAAGATTACTGCTTTTATCGGACCGTCGGGATGCGGAAAGTCTACTCTGCTTAAGTCGCTTAACAGAATGAACGACCTTGTTGAGGGCTGTAAGATTACGGGCGACATACGGCTTGACGGAACGGACATCTACGGCGATATGGATATTAACGTACTGCGCAAAAGAGTAGGTATGGTTTTTCAGAAGGCAAATCCGTTCCCTATGAGCGTGTATGACAATATTGCTTTCGGTCCGAGAACTCACGGAATAAAGAAAAAGAGCGAGCTTGACCAAATTGTTGAGCAGTCGTTAAGGGACGCCGCAATCTGGGATGAGCTTAAGGACAGACTCAAAAAGAGTGCGCTCGGTCTTTCGGGCGGTCAGCAGCAGCGACTCTGTATTGCAAGAGCGCTTGCGGTAAAGCCCGAGGTTCTGCTTATGGACGAGGCAACCTCTGCGCTTGACCCGATTTCTACGGGCAAGATTGAGGAACTTTGCCTTAAACTTAAGGAAGAATATACAATTATTATGGTTACTCACAATATGCAGCAGGCGTTGCGTATTTCCGACAACACTGCGTTTTTCCTGCTCGGCGAAATGGTGGAGTACAACAGCACCGACGCTGTATTTTCATCTCCGCAGGATAAGCGTACTGAAGAATACATTACGGGAAGGTTCGGCTAATGAGAGAATACTTTGACATTGAACTTGCAAATCTTAACAATCAGCTTATCGGAATGGGAACTCTTGTTGAGAGTGCGATTAAAAACGCCGTTGAAATTATTGCAAACAACAGTATGGAGCTTCTGGAAAAGGCAAGAGAGCAGGAGGAGTTGATTAATACCTCGGAGAGGAAAATTCAGAATCACTGCATAAGACTTTTGCTCCATCAGGCACCTGTTGCAAACGATTTGCGTGAGGTTTCTTCTGCGCTCAAAATGATTACCGACCTTGAAAGAATCGGCGATCAGGCTATAGATATTGCCGAGGTTTCTCAGTACATCAAAAGCAGAAACAACGTTATTAACGTAACGCATATTGACGAAATGGCTTCTCAGGCTTCAAAAATGGTTACGCTTGCGATTGACGCTTTTGTAAAGAAGGACTTTGAGCTTGCAAAGAAAGTCAGCAAAAACGACGACGTGATTGACGAGCTGTTTGACAAGGTCAAGAAAGAAACGGTTGAGATAATTCAGCGTGACAAGGCGCTCGGTGAAGAGGCAATTGATTTGATGATGATTGCGAAGTACCTTGAAAGAATCAGCGACCACGCTGTTAATATTGCAGAGTGGGTTGCATTTTCAATTACGGGAAACAGAGAGCTTATTTGAGTTTGGAGTGTGGAGTTAAGGGTCGGTCGAGTGCCTCGACACGCAAATTTCCGAATTTGTAATAATGCGTGTTGTTTGGATAAGTATGTGCGCTGAATTTATATTGATATATAGGTAACGTTTCGGGACGTGTAGGAACCCGTCCCCTACGAAATTAAAGACAAACGTTTCCTGTATCGCCGTAGGGGACGGCTTCCCAGACGTCCCTATGTATAAATTGCAACGCAATTTATACATTTTGGCGAACACAGTTCGCCGCTACTTGCTACTACACTCTTAATTAATTTCTCTTATTTACATTTTGTGCGGCTGTGGTATAATATAGACAACAAAGCGAAACAGGAGTCAATAAAAATGCTTATTTATATTGTTGAAGACGATACCGACATCAGGGAGCTTGAAACCTATGCGCTGAAAAACAGCGGTTATGAGGTGCAGAGCTTTGCCGAAAGCAAAAGCTTTTTCAAGGCTTGTACTACTCAGATACCGCAGCTTGTAATTCTTGACGTAATGCTCCCCGATTTTGACGGTCTTTCGGTGCTTGAAAAGCTAAGACAGGACGCAGTTACAAAGACTGTTCCCGTAATTCTTGTTACGGCAAAGGGCAGTGAAATGGACAAGGTAAAGGGTCTTGATATGGGTGCCGACGACTACATTACAAAGCCGTTTTCTGTACTTGAGCTTATTTCAAGAGTACGTGCTATACTCAGAAGATGCTCCGTAGAAAACAAGCTTGACGTTATCACGCTCGGCGGAATTGTGTTTGACGACTCAAAGCACACCGTTACAAGCGACGGCGAGCCTTGCACGCTTACATATAAGGAATACGAGCTTTTGAAATACCTGCTCAAAAACAAGGGTATGGCGCTTACACGTGAGAATATTATTCTCAACGTCTGGGGCTACGACTTTGAGGGCGAGAGCAGAACGGTTGATATGCACATCACAACTCTGCGCCAGAAGCTCGGAAACTGCGGTAACCTTATCAAAACCGTTCGTAATGTCGGCTACAAGGCGGGTGAGTAATCGGATGAAACTGCGCAAAAAACTGCTCAAAAGATTTGCCGTTGTTGCAACGGCTTCAATATTACTCACGGCTGTTTTTATGACAGCCGCTTTTTGGTTTGTGTTCTCAGAGCAGGAGTCGTCAGACCTTGCCATGCTGGCGCAGACAATTGCGAAAACATATGATGTTGACAACGTAAAATCACTTGAAAATATAATTGCAGATGAAGATGTGCGTATTACGCTTATCGCACCCGACGGCAATGTGCTTTATGACAGCGAAAGCGATGTTGACGTTTCAACGCTTACGAATCACAATGATCGTCCCGAATTTAAAGAGGCGCTTGAAAAGGGCGTAGGCTCAAGCAGTCGAATGTCGTCAACCTTAAACAGCAACACATATTACTATGCTATCAGAACCGACGACGGAAACGTTTTGCGTGTGGCTAAAACCTACGGCAGCATAATAAGCGTTTTTCTGAAAATTCTGCCTGTTATTATTCTTATTGTCCTGATTGTTTTTGTAATCTGTATTGCTCTGTCAAGGCGGGCAACAAAAAAAATAATTGAACCGATTGAAAAAATGTCGGAAAATCTTGAAAGCACACCGTATGAGGAGCTTGTTCCGCTTGCCGAAACAATCAACAATCAGCAAAAGGAAATCCGCAAGCAGATGCGAAAGCTCCAGCTTGAAAAGGACAAGATTGCTACGCTGATTGAGAATATGTCCGAGGGATTTATTCTGATTGATATGGATAAAAATGTGCTGATGAGCAATAACTCGGCATCAAAGCTTATCGGTGCCGACAACGGAGAAGCGGCAGGAAAGAGCCTGCTTGCATATTCACGCAATGAGACGGTTATTGAGTGCGTTGACAGTGCGCTTGAGGGCGAGGGCAAAAGCGGAGATATGACGATAAACGGCAGGGTGCTCCAGATTATTACAAACCCCGTTTACTCAAACAACAAGCAGAACGGCGTTATCTGCATTATCATTGACGTTTCGGCAAAGAAAAAGGCTGAAAAAATGCGCCGTGAATTTACCGCAAACGTTACCCACGAGCTGAAAACTCCGCTGACTTCAATTTCGGGCTATGCCGAAATTATCGCAAGCGGTCTTGCACGTCCCGACGACGTTCAGGGCTTTGCAGGAAAAATCCACAAGGAATCGGGCAGACTGCTTTCGCTTATCGGAGATATTATGAAGCTTTCTCAGCTTGACGAGAGCCTGTCCGAGGAGGAATTTGCTCCCGTTGACCTTTCGGGAATTGCGTATGAGGTTGCCGAGGATTTGCGTTCAAATGCAGAAAAGCACGACGTTACAATTTCGGTTGAGGCTGAAAAGTCTGTGATTAACGGAAACCGCAACCAGCTTTACGAGCTTATCTACAATCTCTGCGACAATGCTATAAGATACAACCGACCGAACGGAAAGGTTAAAATCAAGGTTGAGGATACGGGGGATAATTCGATAATCAAGGTGTCCGATACGGGAATAGGAATTCCCGAAAAGCACCACAAGAGAATTTTTGAACGCTTTTACCGTGTTGACAAGAGCCGTTCAAAGGAGACAGGCGGTACGGGACTCGGACTTGCAATTGTCAAGCACATCACAGAACGTCACGGCGGAAGCGTTACCGTAGAAAGCAATGAGAACGGAACAACGTTTACGGTTATATTTTAGTTTGGAGTGTGAAGAGTGGAGTGTGGAGTTAATGGTCGCTGCGCTCCGAATTTATAATAGTGCGTGTTGTTTGGATAAGCTTGTTAGCTAAACCAATTTTTGATATATTGGAAATGTTTGGCGAACACAGTTCGCCGCTACAAATAAAAATTTGCGTGTCGAGGCACTCGACCGGAAACGCCGCATATAAATTCGGGCATTATACTTTTGAATTATCGAAATCTATCCACTCGACCGAAACTCCACACTCCACACTTATTTTAATACTTCATACAAAACATTTCCGAGCAGCTCGCCTGTATATACCGCCTCGTCAATGGAGTTTGCCTCTGCGCCGACTTCAATCAGCAGCGAGCCGTCGCAGACGTACTCGTTGTAGGCAAAGTAATCAAAGCTTATCGGGCGTGTCATTCCGGGGTACATTTTCTCGGCTGTATTCTGGATTTTCAGGGCAAAATTCAGGTTGTTCTGCCAGTTTTCAAAGCCCCTCTCTCCGTCGGTATCACAGCCCGACAGAATCATAATCTGAGCACCCTTTCTGCCGTTGTACTCAAAAACAGGCTTTACCTTACATTCGTCAGTGCCGAGTGCGTCACGGTGAATGTCAAGCACAACCTTGATGTCCTTATATTCATTCATATCGCTCTGCACCGTCTGAACGCTCCTGTCGTAGGAGCCGTTGTAGGTGGAGTCGTGGACGGTTTTGTCGTGAAGCGTTTTGATGCCTTTGCTTTCAAGGACGTTTGCGATAGCGTCGCCTACTGCTACTACGTTAAAATCGTTGTTCTGCGTTCGTGAGTAAAAGCTTTCAAAAAAGTAGTCCACGTCCTCGTCCATATACGCCTCGCTTGTGTGGGTGTGGTAAATCAAAACCTGCGGTGAGTCGGTGTTCTTCTTTACGCTGAACGTGAGCTTATCGCTTAGTATCGCTTCAAAGTCAAGGTCGAGCCCTGTTTTGTTTTTTATGTAGCAGTTGCCAACCTCGGTTGCACCGCCCGTAATATTCTTTTCCTCTATGCTGTATTTTTCTTCGCCCTCGTGCTTTGCAAAGGAGTCGTAATATCCCGACTTGTCACGTTCTTTTTCACTTGATTTTTCGGCTGATTTGGTTTCGGAAACGGTTTCGGGTTGGGTAGTACCCTGTTTGCTTTCCTTTTTTTCGTCCTGATTGCTGTTTTCGGAAATATATTGCCCGTCCGTAAGCGTAAAAGCCGCCGCAAGAACGGCTGAATCCTCAGTGGTGAAACACTCGGGCAGTCTGCGAAAAACGCAGAAAACAGCCGTAAGCAGCAGTGCAAAGGACACTGCTGCTTTTAATAGCTTAACTAATTTTCCTTGCTTTTTCAAAAAATCACCCGCTTTATAAATTTATATGCGGGTGATTTTTTTGTATTCCATACAACTATGATACAATTTTATGGTATAATAATTGTTCAAAGCAGGGGGTTGAAGAAATGACAAAAATACTTATTGTTGAGGACGAGGAGCATATTTCAAACTTAATTGCAATGGCGCTTTCACCTCTCGGCTATATCTGTGAAACGGTCGGCGACGGTGAAAAGGGTGCGGATATGATTGAGCAGAACAGGTATGATTTGATTTTGCTTGACGTAATGCTTCCGAAAATTGACGGCTTTGAGCTTATTGAATACATTGAAAACTACAACACGCCGGTAATCTTCATCACAGCAAAAAACAGCGTTGCCGACAAGGTCAGGGGGCTAAAGCTCGGTGCTGACGATTACATAACAAAGCCGTTTGACGTTGCGGAGTTGCAGGCGAGAGTTGAAACGGTGCTTCGCAGGTATAACAAGGCGGCGCAGATTATTAAGTCGGGAGATATCACAATTGACACAAGCTCCCGGATTGTTAAGAAAAAAGGTGAGGTTGCGGAGCTTACCTTAAAGGAATACGAGCTTTTGCTCTTGTTTGTCAAGAATAAAAACATTGCGCTTTACCGAGAAACGATTTATGAGCAGGTGTGGCACGAGCCGTATATGGGCGATACGAGAACGGTTGATTTGCATATTCAGAGGCTGAGGAAAAAGCTCGGAATCAAGGACAGCATTCAGTCGGTGTACAAGGTCGGGTACAGGTACATTGAGGAGGAAAATAATTGAAATTTGCGTGGAAGATATTTTTCGTTTCATTCATTATGATAATTGTTTCCTTCGGCGTTGGCGGATTTTTGCTGATAAATGCAGTGTTTACAAGCACTCTTGAGGAAAAGACAAGCACCCTTGCCGACAACAACAGCTACATAACGCTTTCGCTGTACGCAACCTGTGCAAACGCCGACACAATGGGCTACGGTGAAAACTCCCTCGACTATATTATCAATAACTTTTTACAGCAGGTTTCGGGAAGCTCGGCTGATACCAAGGTGAAAATCGGCAATGCGACACAGCTTACCGAGTTTGACGACATTACTTTTATTACGGCAATTAAAAATAATATGCATTCTCACCGAATTGTGCAGAGCAAGGGCAGGCACTATTTTCAGGCAGTAAGTCATATTTCAATCTCGGGGCGTGATTTGTATGTTGAAACGCTTACCGACATAAGCGAGATATACTCAAACCGTGACAATTATTGCGGAATTTTCAGAATTATTCTTTTGATTGTGGCGATGATTTCGTCGCTCGTGCTTGTTATATTTTCAAAATTTCTGACAAGACCGCTTGTAAGGCTTTCCGATGCGGCAAAGGAAATTGCAGGAGGTAATTTCTCAAAGCGTGTTGAAATGTCAAGTACGGGAGAGGTAAGAGAACTGTCGGAGAGCTTTAACACTATGGCGGAAAACATTGAAAGCTACACCGACAAGCTGAAAAAGGCGGCACAGGACAGGGACGATTTTGTTGCAAACTTTACCCACGAGCTGAAAACTCCGCTGACCTCTGTTATCGGCTATGCCGATATGCTCAGAACCTATGAGCTTGACGCCGACAAACGCCGAGAATGCGCCGACTACATTTTCAGCGAGGGCAAAAGGCTTGAAAAGCTCTCGGCAAATCTGCTTGAAATTATCGTTATGGAAAACAGCGACATAAAATGCGTCGATATTAACACAGAGCATCTGTTGAAGGAGTTAAGGGGCAGTGTTGCGTTCCTGCTTAAAAAATACGGTGTAAGGCTTCATATAAAATACGAAAAAGCATTCATTTTTGCAGAGCCGTCACTGCTGAAAACACTTCTTTACAATCTGATTGACAACGCCTGCAAGGCATCACAGCAAGGACGGGAGATTACACTGCTCGGAAAAACTGACGGTGAGAGGTACCGTTTTTCGGTGTCCGACTGCGGCAGCGGTATACCGACAGACGAGCTTAAAAAAATTACTCAGCCGTTTTATATGGTTGACAAGTCACGCTCACGAAAAATGGGCGGTGCAGGACTCGGACTTGCTCTTTGCAGTGAGATTGCACGTTTGCACGGCTCGACACTTACAATTGAAAGTGAAGAAAATATCGGCACAACAGTGTGCTTTGACGTTGCAGTTTCAACAGACGAAAAGGAGGAAAGCAGTGAAAACTAAAATTAAATATGTTTTATGCACCTTGTTTTCGGTTGTAATTACCTTTTCAATAGTTGCGTTGCCGTACTTTTATTACAGCGTGAACGACTCAAAGAAAACCGAGGCAACGCCCGAAAAGCTTGCAATTAACACAGACGTTAAAAACATAACTTCAATCAAACAGCTTTACGATTTGATACAATCGGGAAATGCAATCTGGATTGACGACAACGAGGATATATCGGATTTTACTCTGCTTCAGCTTGTTTACGGCGCACTACAGCCGCTGAAGGAGTCGCTGAAAAATTCCGATTACGCAGTTTCGGCAATCGATTTGATTATGAACGATACGGAAAAAAAGCCTGCGCTTTATGAAAATGTTATAGTCAGCGGCGCTGTTGACGGCGTGCCTGTTTCGGCAAGGCTTATGAATGTTGTATTTTACGGCAGTAATTTTACCGAGGCTCAGATAGTGTTTGACCGCAAAACCGACAAGGTTTATCAGCTGAATATTCTGTCTAACGGCGACATACCGAACTATGATTACGAGAATGACGAAAACCCTTATTATGATGCAAACGATGATTATAATATTCTTTTGCCCGATATTGTAAACGGTCTGAACGAATATTGCGGCTGGGACGTGAACAATTACAGCGCTTCGCTGTATATCAGTGTACAGCCCGATTACTTTGCATTTAATGTTTTAGGTGTTGATTATTATGAAATGCGAAATATAAAGAGCGATTTTGGTGATGCTATGATAGAGGAATAAAAGATACAAATAATATACAACTTTGAATGAAGTGTGAAACAAGCCTTCCTTATAATTGAGTTACACAATTTAAGGGAGGCTTGTTTTATGGATATGAATGAATACGAGCGTTTCTGCTCGGAGAATATAAACGGAAGCTTTACGCAGTCGTCCTGCTGGTCAAGGGTTAAGGATAACTGGAGCAGTGAATATATAGTTGCAAAGGATAAAAACGGAAATACGGTCGGCACAATGCTGATTCTTATTAAGAAAATTCCGTTCCTTAAAACAGCTATGCTTTATGCGCCGAGAGGTCCTGTCTGCAACTTTCACGACAGAAATGCGCTTAAGCTTATTTTTGAGCAGATAAAGCTGATTGCAAAAAAGCACAGGGCGTATACGCTGAAAATTGACCCGCTGATTGATGAAAACGACTTTGAAGCTATTGCAAATTTAAAGTCGCTCGGCTTTGTCTATCACGGCGAAAAGGTAGGATATGAGAATACGCAATGCAGAGAAAACTACAGAATTGAGCTTAACGGCAGAACGGCTGAAGAGGTTTTTCAGTCGTTTAAGCCGAAGTGGAGGTACAACATAAGGCTTGCCGAGAGAAAGGGCGTTGAGTGCAGATTCTGCGGCAAGGAATCGCTTGATGATTTTGACAGGCTGATGAAACAGACATCACGTCGTGACGGCTTTGATATGAGGACAAAGGAGTATTTTGCAAAAATTCTTGATGCGTTCGGGGAGAGCGCAGGACTTTGTATGTGCTGTTACGATGAAATACCGCTGTCGGGTGCGCTGTTTATTGATTATGCAGATACGGTAAGCTATGTTTACGGCTGTTCGTCGGACAACCTGCGCAACCTTATGCCGAATTATCTTATGCAGTGGAATATGATAAGGTATGCCGCCGACAGGGGCAGACGTGTGTATGACTTTTGCGGTGTGCCGTACTGGTATGACGAAACACACCGCAATTACGGAGTGTACAGATTCAAGCAGGGTTTTAACGGAGAGGTGAAAACGTGGGCAGGAGAATTTGACTATACGTTTAAATATGCAACAAATTTCTGCGCCGATTTGATGATGAAAGCAAGAAAGCTGTTGCTGTAATTATCTGCTCCTTACACGAATGATTTTGCGTAAGAATTCACCTGCATTGAACGGAATGAGCGGGTAAAGGTAGCTTTTGCCCGACAGCGTTCTGTTAAAACAGATTAAAAGAAGATTGATTACAAACGCCGCAGCAAATCCCCATATATTGAAAATATACGTCAATACAAGCAACAGCACTCGGCAGAATTTAAGGCTGTAGCCAAGCTCGTAGTTCGGCTGAGTGTAGTTTGCGACCGTTACGAGCGCCATATAGAGGATTGCTTCCATACACACCCAACCCGACTCTACGGCAAATTCGCTTAAGGCAATTGCTCCGATTATGCTCAGCGGCGTTGTAAGTGAGTTCGGCGTGTTGAGGGCGGCAAGGCGCAAGCCGTCAATGCCGATTTCCATTAATATTAACTGCCAGAAAACAGGTACGTTCTGCGCCTCGTCAAGCAGAATAAATTT
>JBJEOX010000159.1:0-14147 GCA_051880935.1 Ruminococcus sp. | reverse complement strand
TTGAAATTATTGACAACAGCTCAGTATCAGGTTTCTGCAGCGGAAGCTCAATTTATGTAAAGACATCTTCAGCTCGTAACGTATTCAAAGATTATAACTCTGTATCAGATCTTGCAAACTATACATTTGTTGCAACAAACTGCTTGAACCCCGATCAGGAAAAGACAACACTTATCGGTAAGTGGAGATGGTGCACACTCTGATAACTTATGAGTGTATAATTTTCGGAGCTTTTTATAGCTGATTAATAAAATACAGCTGTTAGATTAACAGTTCCAAAAAACCGACCGGACAGCCTGAAAAGGTTGTCCGGTCGGTTTTTCTGTTAGAAGAAAGTCAGTGGGATACTTTTAACAAAAGTTACCCGAAACGAAAATGACATATATGTAACGTTTCAGACCGTCGGGGATACCGTCCCCTATGGCTATACAGGAAACGTTTGTATTACAGACATAGGGACACGGTACGCCGTGTCCCTACGAAACAGATGACGTAAAGTTGTATCCTGCGTTAGAGTCAGAAAAATGTATGACTCCCGAGATACCAAACTTTGATAATCGCCGAATTTTACAACGTTCTAAAAAATTATCGTATAGCTTATTACATAAAGTTAAATCAGAGCTGATAAAAAGGTGTAATAAGCTTTATAAATTTTTCAGTTATCCTTTTATAAATTCTTTTATGTTGCGGCAGGCAGTTTACCGGAACATTATTCTTGAGCCTATATAACCTGAATTTGTGTTGTCTGTCGCATCTGCATCAATAAATGCTCTCATATGGAATATTCCTGCAAGACCAAAGTTATCATTTGCACCGCCGACAGCAAGATATCTCGCTGTTGCCGAGGTTTCTTTTGCAAACTGCATCCAAAAATCACCGTATGCCGATGTTGATGAAGCTCCTTTGCCAAGCTCTGACGGAAGCATAACAAGCGGATTTTCCGAATCATATATCATATTTTTTATACAAAGGTTTTTGTTCATATTTTCAATATCGGAAAAACCTGAGGGTTGTACGGGGATTTCAGCATCAACCGTGTAACTTGTGCCGTCCGCTGTAGTGTAGGTAAATTGCTCTTGCTTAAAGCTTGCGCCGCCCAGCACAGTCATTACGCTGCCGTATAGATTTTCGATACCTCTGTACTTAAATGATGATTTTCCGTCACCACGTTGATTTATGCCTGTGCAGTATTCAATTGAATCAGTTTTTCCGCATTTCAGAGGAATGTTTGAAATTGCCGTTTTTCCTGCTTCTATATTGATGGGGTTACCTGTAAAGTTAATCGTTATTTCGTTTCCGTTCTCACTCAGCGACTCAATTTCACGATGATATTCAGCCGTATTTTTGTATTCGCTCCAACCGCTGAAAATTGTTATACTGTCACCGACTGCAAGTCTTTCAGTAAGAGTGTTTTGTTTCAGAATAATAGTGTTTGTATTTTTTTCGGTGTTTGTTGCATAACCGCTCTTGTCGGAGTCGGCGTAAAAGTAAAAGTTTGCCGTATCTCCGCTGAATATCGATGAAGAATTAATGTTGCCTGTTTCAATTAAAAAAAGTTTTTGAAGGGCTGAATAGGTGACAAAATCAAGTTCAGTGTAGCCCTTTCCGTTGCCGGCGACCTTTTCCTGTGTATCTTTATACAACAGTTTAATAGCGGGGAATGATTCCGAAGAGCTTGTCAGCAAACCGCTTTTTTCATTTATTGCAGAAGGATATGCGGCAACATATATATGTTCAAGTTCACTGCCGTCTGTTCCGATAAAAGCGGAATCAAGCTGATACCCTTCGTGCATAGTTCCCGAAATCAATATGCTTTCATACCCGTCCTCAACCGTACGTTTTGTATAGAATTTCGGGATTTCAACCATAACGTTGCCGTTAGAGCCGTCGTTAGTATAACCTTTCTCGTTTTCATATACTATAGTTTTTTTGCCGTCAGCTACCTTTATGTTGCAACGTTTCATTTCGCACCACGGGTAAGCATTATCAAAATCGTTGCTTCCGTTGTTTGCCCATGTGTCGTCAATTTTATAATTGAAACTCATATTTACTGCGTCGCCGATTCTTCTGCACGAAAAGTCTGTTGTTCCGGATTTGTAGGCTATACCGTATTCCTTTGACTTGTCAGCTTTTGCTTCTGACTTTTTGCCGCAAGTATATTCAAGCTCGCCTACAAGCTCACCGGATACGGAAACATAAAGTGAGGTTTTAGGGATTTCGCCAAGCTTCAAATCAGTTTTTTTATCTCCCGAATACATTGTCCACTTGCCGTTTTTGTATTCGATATATTCATCACCCGAAAGGTCGGGAATCTCAAAAGTCTGAGAATTTACCGATGTATAACCCTGAATAAAACTTCCGTATTCAGCAAAGACGCCGTTGTTAAGCTTTGTGTTTGTATTCTGGATAGACGAGTCATAGTAGGTAAGCCTTGCGCTGACCGCATTTTCAGGAATTTCCGCATATGAATAAGCTTTGTTTGATGCCCTGATTAAGTCGTATGAGTTAAAGTCGGAATCATCTTCATAAAATTTAATGTTACCATTATCGTCCATAAACTGCCAGACAGCACAATTCATATTACCGTATGCCGAAATAGTTTTTTGGGACGCATTGACTGCAAACCACTTTGTAGTTTTGCAATTGCTGTCATCAAGCTGAATTTCAGCCTTATTAATTTTGCCCGTGTCGCTGTCTTTGTCAATTCGGAACATATTTCCGCTGAAAGTAACCTTCATCGACTTTGTGTACTTTGCGGCAGGCTTTATTGTAAAGCTCTCTATTCCTCCGGTAAGCGTAACAGAGCTGTTGTTGTAATTAAGCGAGTTCCCGGCGTATTCGGTATATTTTGCCGCTTTTCGGTAATACATAAGAGCTTTATCGTTGTTGTCAGCTGTATACCAGTCGCCAAGAAGAATATTTGCCTCAACGTCAGTGGGATAGTCCTGAATATACAGAGAAAGCTGATATTCTGCTTCATCGACGTTGCCCTTGTCATAGAGCTCCTTTGCCTTTTGCAAACGCTCTTTGCTGTCGGTCTGAGCACAGCCTGACAGTGATGTTATCTGAAACACGGTTACTGCGGCAAGTAAAAGACTTATAATCAACAAATGTGTTTTCTTTTTCCTGAAGTGCATATAAATCATCACCTTAATGGTTTATAAGTTTCTTTTTGATTTTTGAAGTAAGCTGTTTGATTTCGCCTTTGTTGAACATTATCGGGATAATAATGACATATCCCAAAACACCGCAGATGCCGCAGACAAGAATAAATGATAACCAAGAATTAACTGTAAATACGGCGTTTGCAATACTGAAAATAACAATAAGTACAAAGAATGCAATCCAACCTCTTATAATCGGAGGATAGAAGGTTGTCTTTTTCTGCTTTAGCAGATGCGCCGAATAAATCGGGATAAAGAGGATTGCTCTCAGGCTCATAAGAAGCGAGCTTATACCTGCGATAAGATAAACTCCGAAGCTGCCCGTATCAAAAAAGTTGAGAATCAAAAGGACAGAGCCTGTGCTTACCACACCGACAATAAGTGCAACCAGAACAGGTATTTTCATTTTGTTGCAAACAGAGTTGAGCATTGTAAGACACTGTGTATGCGCGGTAAACAGATATTGAATACAGGTGAGAATCGACAAAATCTGAATCATCATAATTTCATCGGGCGTTTTTTCGGGTTGCCACAATGTAAAGAAGCTGTAGCCAAAAGCCATAAATCCCGTGAGCGGAACAGTCAGAATAAAGCTGAGAATTTTTGATGTAAATTTTATTTCTTTTACAAGTTCGCCGACTTTATTTTTTGCATATAAAATTGTATAATGCGGAGTAAATACGCTTGCAAGCGTTGTAATAAGCAGTGAAATGCTGTGGGGAATAGTCTTTGCAATTGAAAGCATACCCATAAGCGTTGCACCGAGAGTAAGGTTGCAGATAAGCAAATCAAGTCCCGAAAGGAACGTATTGCTCAGCTGTGCAAGCGACATCCATATTCCTGCCGCAATAAGGGTTTTTACCAAATCGAAACGGAATTTTTTCAGGCTTATTTCGACATCGGGGAGAATACGCTTTTTTACGCTGATGTTTGCAAGCAGCAGAAAAACTCCGCTTGCAAGCATTGCTGTGGCAAGTGTGTAGAGTTTTACTCCGAACACGCCGATAAGCAGGAACAAAACGGCAATTTTAATAAGGTTAGAGATAATATCACGAACAGAGTTAATGTCAATTCTGTTCTTTACATAGGTTGCCGTGGTAAAAATAGCAGTTATAACGCTTATAACAAAGGTTAAGAAGGTTATTCCGAAGGTGATTTTAACATTTGTTACCAAATCGGCAACTGTTGCCGTAGATTCCGGTATAACGAGTATTTTGTCTATGTATAATGTAAGAAGCGACGCAACAACAAGCATAACTGCCGCAATTATCAAATCTGCGACGAGCACCGAGCTGAACAGCTTTGACGCCTTTTCCTTGTCGCCTCGGTGGTACGCAAGGGAAATAAATCGTCCCGACATTGAGTTAAGAGCAGAGGTTATTACTGTTGCATACTGAACAAAGTTATTTGCAAGACCGATAAATCCGTAAGCTTCCGTACCAAGTTCTTTGGTAAGAAACGGAGTGAGAAAAAAGTTGATTCCCGTTGTTACGGCAAATGAAATCAGCGAAGCAATAACATTGATTGACATTTGTTTTCCGGATGATTTTTCTGACATTTGTCTTTTCCTTTCGTGTTAAACAAGAGCTGAAAGATATTCGGCAGATTTTTTGCGTTCTTCATCAAGCAGTTTTTGTACCGAGCTAAAGTCGTATTCGGCGTCAATATCAGGCGTATGCGTTGATGACAGAATTCTGTCGCCAAGTCCGAGATACTCAAGAAGCTCCTGCGACCTTATGTTTGTCGACGCCGCAGTTTCTGTTTCAACGACAAATTTTTTGCCGTAAATAACAGAAAAAGCGTTTCCGTGAAAGGAATTTGTGCAGACGTATTCGGCGTTTTTTATAAGCCCGATGAATTTGTCCGCAGTTACGGGATTGAGGTATTCGATAAGCTCGTGCTTAACAGGCTGACGGTTGTTTAGATAGAGAATTTTCAATCCTTTTTTTTCTGCGAGGCTGATTGCGTAATCAATCAGCTTGTTCGGTTTAAGTACGTTAAAAAGGAAAATATACGGCTCTCTTTTTTCATCAGCCGCTATCCTGTCCCACGACTGAGAGTTGAGCAAAAGCGTGGGGTCAATGTTTACAAGGGCTTTTTTGCCCGTTAATTCCCTGACAATCTCAGCACCGCTTTTTTCACGCACGGAATACCCCTGAAAATCAGAAATTCTCCTTGCGAATTCAGCTTTGAGATTTTCGGGATATTTCTTTACGGCAATACTTGCGGCATAGCTGTATTTTTGTTCCGGTCTTGCAAAGGTAAGAAAATAAGCAGAGTCAAAGCCGACGCAGGTAGGACTCCACACCTGGTCGCTGCCTGTAATAAACGCCTTGTAATCGTCCTTTGCCTCGGCAATGGTATCTTTTGTGTAAGGCTTGCTCATTTTAAAAAATTTGTCTGCAAACGCCTCTGTATTTTTCCTGCCTGCCTTTACACCGGGAGCGGTTTTTATGCTCCACAAAAAATCCTTGAGCGGATTTTTGCTTGTACGGCGAAAAGTCTTTTGGTAGCGGTTTACCATATATTCGCATTTGTAATCAATTATTTCATTGTCAATTCCAAGTTCATAGAGGAAATTTTGCAAGGCGTATGCCTGAAGAACTGCCCCGTAACTTATAGCTTTGTGAAAGGTAAGAATTCCGACTTTATTTTTCATAACTGCCTCTTTTTATGTCATTTTGCGGATAGGCGTCTTTCGCAATCCGTTATTGATAATAATACTTCTTGTTATTGCAAACGCAAAGAAAAGTGAAAGCGTCTGGTCGGCATAGAGAAGAACATTTCCCGTGACGCTGTACATAAGGAGCATAACTTCAACCGCAAGAGCAAAAATCACGTGATAATGCTGAACAGGCTGAAGGGTGCTGTTGCGCACAAGAATAATTGTTTTTACAAGCATATAAAGCAAAGCGCCGAAAACGATTATGGAGCCGATTATACCAAGCTCGCCCAGAAATTCATAATAACAGTTGTGACCAAAATAATTCCACTTTTCACCCGTATCAGATAAATACCCGTATTCCGCCGCAAATTTGTTAAATGAACCGAGTCCTGTTCCGATAACGGGAGATTTTGCAAACATCAGAAGTGAAATTTTCCACAAGTCGCCTCGTCCTGTCATTGTATCGTTTGATTCGTTTGTAAAGCGGTCAAAAACATTGCTCAATGACGGGATACACGCTGAGATCACAAACAGTATTGCCGCCCCGATAAGTGTAATCATCGCAAATTTCATTATTTTGCCCTTGATTTGTGACGTGAGCATAAGCACGGCAAATACAACAACAAGGCATATAAGAATCATTCGTTTTGATGTCAGAAGCAATGCGCAGATTTCTGTAACAAGACCGAGAACCTCGTGCCACAAGAGCTTTTTGCCCGAAAAAAATCCGGCAAGGTATATACAAATGCCCATACCCATTATGTATGCCGCAACGCTCTTGTCCCTTGCAAAGCCTGCATAGGAATGACTGTTTGATATGGTATCACGCATACTCTGCGCAACCGTGGCGCTGTTTGTCGGGTTAAGAAGCCACGAAAAATATTTGTTCATACAGTCGTCAATCGGCACGGATATAAGAATAGACACTGCAATTACAAGCACGAAAACATTTATAAATTTCAAGACGGTGTCAACAAGTCTGTCGCTGTATTCAATCATCATTACCGCCATGCCGATAATGTAATAACCGGCAATTTTAAAGCCTGTTTGAGTGTCCATTGAAATTGTGGCTGAAAAAAGCATATACGCACCGACAATTATAAATAATCCGAGCGACATATCAATTATAATCTTTTTTCGTACAACCAATGCTACAATCAGCGAGCAAACCACAAGTCCCGCCGAAAGCAGGGAACGGACATTCATAAAGTAAGGATTATATCCGCCAACGCAGATTATTGCAATCGCCGTTGCGGTAAAAACATACCATAGCGAATGAAGGGTTATCTTAAAGGTTTTGTCTTTCATATATTATATCAAATCCTAACAGGTGAAATTATGCCAAAAAGAAAGTACTGCTAAAACTTTGAGAATGCCTTGACTGCAAATTTAAAAGGTAATTTACCTGCCCTTAAAAGAGCAAATTTTGTGTAAATATTTTTATCAAGATATTTTTTGCACTTTTTGTTATCCTGTTTTTTCATAAACAGTCTTATTTCGTTAAAATGTTTGCTGTAGCTTTTTTCTCCGTTTAAAAGAATGATAAGCTGACAAACTCGAAGATAAGATACAATAGTGTTTGCTCTTGCAAAGTCAGCTAAATTCGGATATTTTTTATTGACTGTATTTTCAATATGGTCTGCAAAGTAAATTATGTCAAGAAATTTGTCCGAAAAGCTCTGTGTTGCGGAAGAGCCTTCACGTCTGCAATAGTTGTATTTTGTAACGCTCCTGTAGCCGAGTTTTTTACATTTGTCAAGCGCAGAGAAGGTATAGTAACGGTCCTCGTTTATTTTGTGAGGCTCGGGAAACTTAATCTGTCTGCATATTTCCGCACTGAACAGCTTTGTGTAGACGCTGGACTGTATTTTGTTGAGCAAAAACAGCCTGATAATTTCCTCTTTATCGGTATATATTTTCATTGAGCCGTCGCTTGTGTCGGCAACCCGTCCGTCAATAAAGCGTATGGCGCTTTTTATCATTGCGATGTCACAGCCGTTTTCTTCAATGATTTTATAAAGAGTTTCGTACATATCATTGTACGGAACATCATCGGAATCACAAAAGCCGATATAGTCACCGTGCGCAGCGGCAATTCCTGCATTTCTTGCAGCACATACGCCGCTGTTTTTTTGATGAATTATTACAAATCGGCTGTCTTGTTCTGCAATTCGGTCGCAGATTTCAGCCGAGCCGTCTGTTGAACCGTCGTCAACAAAAATAAATTCCATATTCTTGTATGTTTGTCCGGCGAGAAGCTTTGCTGTATTTTCAATATATTCAGCGGTGTTATAAACCGGTACTATGACAGATATTAACGGTGAGTTCATTGATTTTGCTCCAGTTTCGTAAAATTTATTTTTGCGTTATTCATTAAGCACTTACTTAAGGCGATACCTCGTCAATCTAAGACTTCGTTTATGAGCTGATATCATCTTCGCTTTTGCCTGATTAATCATAATTTACTCCGTGTAAAAAGCAAGCGCCTTGTCAAGATAAGCCTTGGATTCGCTGCGCATTTTCTCAATACGGCTGTCAACCGAGTCATAGTCGATTTCTTCGGTTATGGTTTCAAGGTTGCTTCCGTCAAACATTCTGTGCGTAACCCCGAGATTTTCGCAGATGCTGTGAATTCTTGAGTTCTTTGAGGTCTTTGACGAGTCGGCATAACGCTTGAATATCATAAGCTTTTTGTGATAAATCATCGAGAACACCGAGCCGTGGAACGAGTCGGTACACACATACTCTGCTCCTCTTATAAGGTTCAGGAATTCCTCGGGACCGACCTCAAACGGAGCGTAGTCGCCGAAATCCACGTCAGCCTTGTTGTAGGTATCCATATGATGAACCGTGACGATTTTCAGCCCCGTAAGCTTTGCAAGCTTATTTGCCTGCCTGCGGTTTTCTTCGCTTTTTCCGAGAAAATATGCAAAAATATACGGCTCGTCGTACATTCTTTTGAATTCAATCTCATCGTCCCATTGCTCTCTTTTAAGGAGCATAACAGGGTCGGCAACAACCTGCGCATCTCTGCCAGTAAGCTCTTTTACAATTTTCTGACCTGCGTTTTCACGAACGCTTATGTAGTCAAGACGGTTAAGGAAGGTCTTGTAAAGCTTTTGCTGATTTTTCGGAATCTGAGAAACGCCGAAGCTTGCCGCATAGGAAAACTTCGGTACATTGTCAGGAACGAACATAAGATTGTGGAAGTTGCCGTTAATGCCTCCGGGACTCCACAGCTGGTCCGAGCCGACAAATACGCCGTCATATGAAGCGCCTAAAGCCTCAAGCTCGTCGTGACCGACGCAGGGCTTTGAAAGATTTGTAAAGCGTTCCTTTGAAAATTGCGCAAGCTTTGCGTTGCGGATATCGTTCTGACGCTTTACATCCTTGTGAAACATCAGAATAAAACGCTTTTTATAGCGGAGGATTCGCTCGCTTATGAGAATACGGTTAAAAAACAGCGTCCAAATCTTTGCCTCACGCATAAATTTCGGCGTGAATTTCTTTTTATATTGAATGACCTCGCAGTCAATTCCTCTGTTTCTCATTTCAACCGTGGTAGCGTAGCTTTGAAGCTGGCTGCCGTAGTTTCGCTGTTTGTAACAGCAGCAAAGTCCGATTTTCTTACTCATATACAATCTCCGTATTTTATTTATTTCTTAACAAATTATTTTTTAAGCATATGCTTGATTCTGCCCTTGAGCGATACGGGCACAACAGCTTTTAATTTCCTTTTTATGTCAGGCTTTACATACAGCTTCTGAGCAACATATTTTTCAAAATCACCGTCAAAGCCTTCGTAAATACTGTTCCTGCAATCAGGTCGTGAGGAGGGAGCGGAAAGGTTTTTGTTCATCTTAACAGCCTGTTCAAGCGTTGAGTCTGCACTGTCGATGCAATTGTCAAGCGATTTCCACAGCTTTTTGCCCTTTTCGGTGTTGACAAGAACAAGCGACACTCCGTTTTTGGAGTAAAACTTCGGGTTAATGTATTCAATGCCCCAGAAATCCGCAAGCGTTATGTCGCCCTGCCTGTTGCAGTTTGCAAAACGGCAGTTGTAACAGCCCTCACGGTAGGTTTTGCAGTTGAGAAAGGCGTTGTAGTACGGGTCGTCAAAACCGCTTCCACCCTTGGAATTTTTGCCCCATTCAAGCTCGTAAAAAAGTCCCCAGCCGTGCCTTTTTTTACTGCGGAAGTTATAGCTTTTTACGGGCTCACCGAGCTTTTTGCCGAGGTAATCTATGTACCTTGCAAACAGCTTCGGACTCGGTACACCGTGGCAGACTATGTCAACGGTGGTGAGCTTTTCGTATTCCCTGCCCAGAAAGGAGCGCAGACCTGCAACCTGACAGCCTGTTCCGCTGAACAGAACATATCTTTCGCTTTCAAGGTCGGCTTTTATGCGGCTGTAAATTCCCGAAATATCGCTCTGAACGTATTTTGAACCCTGAAGTCTGAAAAGCTCGTTTTCGTTTTCAACGGCAATATGCCTTGCAGCGAGGTTATCGTCATATGCACAGCCGTACACAATTCCGCCGTTTTCAAGCGTGTTTTTTGCAATGGGAATGAAAATTCCGCCCGAAGTACTTTCGGCTGTCGTCCGGTTGTCACGGTACTTTGCCGCATAAACCGTCGGCACATTTTCTGTGGGCAACGGGTTCAGCACAGGACAGTGCTTTGTGCACGCACCGCAGTTTACACACACGGCTTGTTCAACAACGGGATACATAAAGCCTTCGTTGTTTTCCTTAAACGATATGCAGTTTTTGGGGCAAATCTGCTCACAGGCGGTACAGCCGCAACAGTCTTTGCCGAGTATGCTGATATTGTTCATATTATTCCTCTATTATTTTTTTGAGAATTTGCACCGAGCGTGTGCGTTCTGCGTTTATTCTTCGGTTGACCGAATTAAAATCAATTGGAGCGTCGGCAATTTCAAAATCGTCGTAGCTCATAAGAATTCTGTTTTCAAGTCCGGCTGTCGCAAGGATACTTCTGTTGCGTTCGCTGTAAACATTCGGAAGAACATCAACAAACTGCGTGTTCAGTCCGATTGCAAATGAAGTTCCGTGGAATGAATCGGTGAGGAAGTAATCTGCATTCTTTATGTACCACAGAAATTCCTCAACAGGCGGACAAAAAACAAATTTGCCCGGCTTGAATATATGGTGAAAATAGGGGTTAACCCTCACAAGCTTCATCTTTTTCCTCTTTGCAAACTCCTTTGCATAGGTCTGGAATTCCTTGTTGGGATGAAGCTGATAGACAAGAACGTACGGCTCTTTCTTTTCTCTTTTCGGTATCATTTCAAGCCAGTTTTCGGGAGTCATAAGAAACGTCGGGTCAAGCACCTGTTCAGCGTCAACGCCGAGTGACCTTGCAAGCTCAACGCCGCTCTTTTCACGAATTGTCACGTGGTCATAACGTTTCAGCCATTTTTGAATATTATCCCTGTCGCCGTCACGCACCTCTTTCGTGCCGAAGCATCCTGCGTAGGCAACCTTCTTTTTGTCATCGGGAACGAAAGTAAGAAAATACGCAGGGTCGATTACCCCGGTGCCTACCGTGTTCCAGACCTGGTCACTGCCTGTCATATAGACGTCGGCAACAGGCGGTTTTTCGGCGAGCTGTTCGGGTGTGTTCCACATTTCATCGGTAAGCGTAAGCATTTTGTCCCGATAAATGTCAAAGCGTTTTGTTGCGGCGTCAAAAACGGGCTTTTGCGTTGCATAATACAAAAGTCTTGTAGCGGCGTTTTTGTTCCACCTTGAAATTGAAAGGTGAGTTTTCGCCTGATTTTTCGGAAGCTCGTCCGTTCTGATGTAATTTATGCACACAGCCTCGTGTCCGAGTGCCTCAATCGCCTTTTGCGTTGCGTAGGTCTGGAGCACTGAGCCGTAATTCGAGGGTGTGTGTCTTGTGATAAAAGCAACTTTCATTGTTTTTCCTCTGTTATTTTTCTGCTCTGCGAGCCTTGAGCGTGCGCTCAAGGTAAAAGCTCTGGAGCCAATCTGCTGTTTCCTGAATGTCAAAGCCTGCTTTGATAACTTGTCTTTGGCAGTCGGCTCTTTTGTATGACGAAAGAATGTCAAGCGCCTTGTCTGCCCACTGTTCGGCTGTGTTTGAAAGCGAAAAGGTCGTTACGTTGTCCGTTACGATTGTTTCGGGTGTGATGACGTCGCTCATAAGCACGGGGAGTCCTGCTGTCTGAGCCTCAATGCCTGTAAGGGGAAGTCCCTCCCATAGCGACGGGAATAAAAACATATCGTACGCCTGATAAACCCTGTTTGTGTCCTTGCGTACACCGAGGAAAATTACGCTGTCGGCAATTCCCAGCTCGTTTGCCTTTTGCTTTATTTCATCCTCAAGTCTGCCTTCGCCGCAGAGTGCAAGGACAGTGTCGGGATTTTTCTTGTGAATTACGCTGAAAATTTCAAGAAGAAAAGTGTGGTTCTTCTGCTGCATAAATCTTCCGACATGACCGATTACGGTTTTGTCGTCCACACCAAGCTCTTCCCTGACCTCCCGTCTTGTGTTTTCATCAAACTTAAATCGGTCTGTTTCTATGCCGTTTTTAATAAAACGGACCTTTCCGTCGGCAACCGCTTTTTTGCCAAAGCTCCATTCTCCGGCAGGAGTTGAGCACATAAACATATCGGTGCAGTGCTTTTTGATGAAAAGCTTTTCGTAGCGGAAGAAAAAGTATTTCAGGTTTACAACTGTTTTGGCGTTGTGGCTGTGGGCAATTCGTGTGGGAACGCCTGCTTTGTGAGCATATTCAAGAGGCCAGAGGTTCAGCTCCTGATGAGCGTGAAGCACCTTGTATTCGGGGTGGTTCTGAAAAACCTCCATACACTCTCTTTTAAAGCCTGCCGTTTTGAGCGGATTGAACGGCTGTGTGCGAAAAATCCTACCACCGTAGCTTTTGATTTCAGGCTCGTAAAAGCCCTCCTGCGGACGGTGAACGAGGAAATCGAACAAAAGCTGTTCTCTGTCAATATGTCTGTATAAATTCATCACAAGCGTTTCAATTCCGCCTGTGTCCATTAAAACTATGTTGTGTAAAACTCTTACGGGTTCCATTTCTTATACCTCTGCTTTGCTTTTGCGCTTGTTTTTAAGGGGGATAATTACTCCGTGAACAAACCCTATCGCACTTGTTACAAGGCGTTCGGGAAGTATGGTGAACATTTTATATGCCGCTTTTTTGATTTTGTTTCTGTTGTCCTTCCAGAGCGGCTCGTCAGCCCACGGCGAATTTTGCCTGAACTCAAGATACTTATCAAGCATAGGGTGGAAGTTGTTTTCCATCCACGGACGTGTTCCGTCCATAAAGCAGGTGGTAAAGTGAACAATGCAAGGATTTTTCACAGCCTGAGCAACTTCTTCTTCGCTGTAGTAGGACGAAACTCTTTTTACTCTTTTCAGATTTTTGTATTTTACGTAAAATACCATTGAGTAAGCATTGTATTCAAGCGGAACAACAAGCTTTTTATCGCTCGGAACACAGGCGTTCAGAACTGCCTGGTCGACAAATGAAAGCTGTGCGTGTTCTGCAATATACTTTTTAAACAGCTCTTCAGTGCCGTCCTCTCGGATTTTTTTCAGGTTGAGCATAATATTGCCTGCGTTTATGTACGTGTCATCGGCAGAAAGTCCGATTTCGGTTTTGTAGTTATCGCCGATGCATTCAAGTGCGCCTGCAACGATTTTGCCCGTCATATCAAGATTCCACAGCGGCTCAAGCGACGACATAATCATCGTGTCGCAGTCAACGTGGATAACCTTGTCAACCCATTTCGGAAGAAGGCTTGCCTCAAAAAGACGGCCGAAGGTGCTTATGTTCCACCTTCCGATGTCAATGCTTGTTCCTGCAAGCTTTTCAATATCTGCAATCGGAACGAAGTACAACGGTCTTGCAAAATCCTCGCACATTTTTGCAAACTTTTTTTTATTTTTTTCGCTTATATGATTGTCAATTATAAAAACATTAAGCTCCTCACAAGTCTTGTTGTTTGTAAGAAGCGAATAAAGCGAAACCCCTGCAATCGGAGCATAGCTGTCAGAGCTTGAATATACTATGTTCATATACCCTCCTGCTTATATAACCCATTATTATGTATGTTGATTTTCTTTATCCGTTTTGCAGTTAAACGATAATTTGTCGAGTGCCTCGACGGGCAAATCGGCGGTGTGCCACCGCTGTCAAATCGAGTGGAAAAATCGGTAGTTTAGGTAAAAACGGTTGCCCGAATTATAGATTGATATATAGGTGACGTTTCGGGACGTGTAGGAACCCGTCCCCTACGAAATTA
>JBJEOX010000158.1:0-2652 GCA_051880935.1 Ruminococcus sp. | reverse complement strand
GGATTAATACAAACGTTTCCTATATCGCCGTAGGGGACGGCATCCCTGACGTCCCGAAACGTCACCTATATATCAATTTAAAATTCGGGCAACCGATTTATCCAACCAATCCGATTTTTCCACTTGATTTGCCTGCGGCGGCACACCGCCGATTTGCGTGTCGAGGCACTCGACTAAATTTTGGTTTTGCTTATCAAATAAAACTCGGACTTAATTTAATAATCTTATTTTATCAGAAGGACTGACATTATAATGAAAAGAATTGCAAGCTTCACCGTTAATCACAACACATTAAACCCGGGAGTTTATATTTCACGAATTGACGGCGACATCACAACATACGATATGCGTTTTGTAAAGCCGAACACTCCCCCGTTTCTGCCAAATCCCGTTATGCACACTATTGAGCACCTGTTTGCAACCTATGCACGCAACAGCGAGTATGCAGACAACGTAATTTATTTCGGTCCTATGGGGTGCAGGACAGGCTTTTATTTCCTTGTGAGAAATTTAACTCATCAGCAGGCACTTGACCTCATAAAAGAAACGGTTAAAAAGTGCAGTGAGCACGTTGGAGAAATTCCCGGAACAACGGCTATAGAGTGCGGAAATTACAAGGAACACGACAAAAACGGTGCTGTTTCTGCTCTAAAGGAATATTACTCTTTGTTGAAAGATTATAAAGTTGATAACTTAGAGTATAATTAATTTGAAGAAATATTGTGCATTTTGAAAGATATTCAGCTCGACCTTTGGTGAATTTTCTGTTAAAGATTACGTTTTTTAATTCTCTTATTGCAAAATCGTTACAATTTGATATAATTAACTTGTTGAGTTTGTTACAAAAATGTAACGGTTAATGAGATAGGAGAAATTATTTTGAAGACAAAGTTCATTGGTTTGGAAGGTTTCAATGAAATAGAAAGTCTTTCAACAGACAAGAAAAAAGCGACGAGAAAATCTGCTCAGCCGTCTGTCGCTTACAAAACAGTACGCTTTGTAAAAAGAGCGTCGGTATATTTTGCAAAATCAGCCTGCAAAAAGGTTTCCGAGGTATCTGCCCGTTTTATCGGCAAAACGTCTGACAGAATTGCCGCCAAAACAGCAAAGGCTAAAAAATCACCCTCGATTCTTGACAGGTGCTATAATGAAAACCGAAACGGCGCAAAGGGTGAATTTGCAAGCTCGCTTAAAGACGCTGTTTCGGGAATTTCGGTTGTGTCGGGCAGTAATAAACACGCCCACAGCGCTCCTGCATCAACCTACCGTGCGCATACTATTCTTAAGAAAAAGGCTGTTCTTGCAGTTGTTGCCTGCGCATCGGCAATTATGCTTTCCTGCGTGACCGTGGCAAGCGCACTTGACGCTCCCGAAAACGTGACAAAGGTTATCACCTCTTCGGCTTCGGTGAAAACTGTTCCGACAGACAACAATGACAATAACAGTGAAGATACAGCCGTAAATTCAGTCGCAGTTTTCTCTGCAACAGCAGACGAGGCAACAAGCACACTCGGCTCAGGCGCATACGCTTCAATTACAAAGGCGCTTATGAACGATAACATCGGCAACGGCTGTTCGGGACTTTACATTGACGGCAAGCTTATCGGTGCAACAAGCGAAACCGACGCACTTAACGCCGCTTTGGATAAGGTTCTTACCGACTACAAAGAGGGCTATGACGACGAAACAACAACAGAATTTGCAAATGACGTTGTTGTAAAGGGCGGAAGCTTTTCGCAAGACGAGATTATGACGGTTTCCGAAATTATGAGTGAAGCTGAGGGCAAGTTCTCAATTTCACTTTCAACCGATATTGTTTACACAAGAGAAATTGACTACGAAATCAAGACAGAGTATGACGATTCACAGTCATCATCTTACAAAAAGGTAAAGACCGAAGGCAAAAGCGGCAAGGAAGAGGTTACAATCCGCACCACATTTACCGACGGTATGCAGACAGACGCTGTTGAAACCGACAGCAAGGTTATTACAAAGGCAGTTGACGAGGTTGTTGTAAGGGGTTCAAAGGACGGAATTGTTGAAGACAGCAGTTCAAGCTCAAAATCAAGCTCCTCAGGCTCAACTTCGGGCACATTCTGCTGGCCTCTCCCCTACACCCACAACATCACAAGTGAATATGAGTGGCGCTGGGGCAGAATGCACTGGGGCATTGATATTGCCGCAGGCGGAGTTTACGGACAGCCGATTATAGCTTCTGACGGCGGAACGGTTGTTCAGGCAGGCGACAACGGCGACGGCTACGGTAACTATGTAATCATCGACCACGGCAACGGCTACAAGACTCTTTACGGTCATTGCAGTTCGGTTGCAGTATCTTACGGTCAGCACGTTTCGCAGGGCGATACAATCGGATATGTAGGTTCAACGGGTAATTCAACAGGACCTCACCTCCATTTTGAAATTATCTATAATTCAAACAAGCTCAATCCTTTGCAGTTTGTATCATAAGTCGAGTACTTAAACGAACAAATCAAATGAATTATTACAGCGGTGCTTAAATCAGGCGCCGCTGTTTTTTATTTTTCATTTTCAGACTATTTCTTTAACTCTGCTTTGAATTTAGGCTTATTTAAGAAGATAAACGATAATTTAGCCGAGTGCCTCGGCACGCAAATCGGCGGTGTGCCACCG
>JBJEOX010000157.1:0-2665 GCA_051880935.1 Ruminococcus sp. | reverse complement strand
CAACCTTTTCGTTTACCACAAGTGCAGGCATACTCATAACGCCGTACTCCATAATTTTTTGCATATCGGTAATGTACTCAACCTCAATATCCAAGCCGATATTTTTGACAGCCTGCTTTGCGTTTTCGTACATTTCGTGACAGGATTTGCACCCTGCACCTAAAACTTTGATGCAGCAGATTCCGTTTATGGTCTTTCCGCAACATTCATTTGTGTTTTCACCTGCATCACTTGCAGAGCAACAGCAGTTACAGGCACAAGGAATATCTTTCTTTTCTTCTTTTTTCTTTCCAAAATTAAACAATGACATAGTATTACCTCCAAAAAATTTAATATATTAACGGTTGTATCAGATTAAAGAAATATCCTACAATTATAATTCCAACCGTACATATGACAATGAATATTCCGAGAAGCTTCGGTTTTATTGCCTTGCGCAGCATAATCATTGACGGCAAAGACAGCGTAGTTACGCCCATCATAAACGACAAGACAACGCCAAGCAACGCACCCTTTGCAAGCAGTGCCTCGGCAATCGGAATTGTACCGAAAATATCAGCGTACATAGGAACGCCTGCTATTGTTGCAAGAATTACGCCAAACGGGTTATTGTCACCGAGTATCGTGACAATGAAATCTTCGGGTATCCAGTTATGAATAATCGCACCGATTCCGACGCCGATAAGCACATAAGGAAAAACTTTTTTCGCAGTAGCAACAACCTGCTCCCAAGCATATTTTATTCTGTCCCTGAAATGCAATTCCTCCTGCGGGATATCTATTGCATGGCCGTTGCGGATAAATTCTTCCACCTGATTTTCAAGATGGAGCTTTTCAATCAGCGTACCGCCTGCAACTGCAATCACAAGTCCGAGCACAACATATATCAATGCGACCTTCCACCCGAAAATACTCATTAACAATACAAGACTGCCGAGGTCAACCATCGGAGAAGAAATGAGAAATGAAAAAGTTACGCCGAGCGGAAGTCCTGCGCTTGTGAAGCCCATAAAAAGCGGAATTGACGAACAGGAACAAAACGGCGTTACGGTACCAAGCAGAGCCGCAATAATATTTGCCCATATCCCATGAAATCTGCCGAGTATCTTCTTTGTTCTTTCGGGAGGAAAATAGCTTTGAATATATGAGATAATCAGAATCAGCACTCCGAGAAGTACCATAATCTTTATGGTATCGTATATAAAGAACTGAATACTTCCGCCGATTTTTTCTGAAGTATCAAGACCGCAGGCTTCCAATATCCGACTTATAAGCCTATTAAGCCATTGCATACCGAGGACTTCATTCTGAAAAAAGTCCCAAATAAATTTAATAATTTCCATAGCACACCTATTTATATAGTTATATTTAAATTTATCAATATTTGATATTTGTTTAAACCGTGCATTAAAAAGCACGGTTAACTTTTATTCATATTCACATAGCATCTGCTCAAGAATATTAACTGCATCTCTGACCATATCCGGACAAATTGTTTTGAATAATCCTTTAGATGCTATTATTTCAAACTCATCTTCTTTGGATAAATCATAGCCGAGCAAATCACGACATACAATTGAATTATTTACTTCTTTGAACCTTCTTACGAATTCCTGTCCCAAAGAATAAGCTTTTTGCTTTTGCTCATTATTTTCAGCAATAAAGTGACCGTATCTCAATCCCAAAACCATAAGTGCTCCCGAAACAGCTCCGCACATTTCACCGCTTCTTGCACCGCCGCCAAATGATGTAGCCAGCTTTAACGCCAGTTCTTCACTTATGCCGTACTCAGTTGCAAAAACAGTAAAAACTGCCTGCGAACAATTAAAGTTATTATTAAACAATTCTATCGCCCTGTCTGCTCTGTTCATTATATTTATCCTCCATTTTATTACTCGTCAGTCTTTGCAATAGCATTAAGATATTTTTTCGCTTTCTTAACACCCTTGGCTGATATAGAATAATGCATCCACTTGCCCTCTTTTCTTCCGACAACAATGCCGGAATCACAAAGAATTTTCATATGGTGCGACAGCGTAGGCTGTGTGATGTTGAGCTCATCAAGCAGCTTGCAGGCGCATTTCTCACCGGTAGTGAGGAGTTTCAAAATTCTGATACGATTTTCATCACAGAACGCCTTAAAAACATCAGACATTTTCTTCTCATCAAAATTCATAAAAGCACCTCCGACAAAATAACATCTGCGTAGTATTATATTAGATATATAGATATTTGTCAATATGTTTTTAAAAAACAAATATTAAAAGGTCGGGTATCCGTTGTAAATCACCTGACTTATAGTATTATTCCATTTTTAATTTCATTTGTTTTACAAAGCTTTAAAAACTCCCTGCCCGTATTAACGAACAGGGAGTTTTTACCCTTTTATTCTATAAATATCATAAGAATACATACGATAACCCAATTAATCTGCTAAGGTTTATCAGGCTTTTAACCTTTATAAAGGTTTCTTACCGCTTTTTTCAGCTCAGCCTCTTCCATAGCGTCTACGTTCTCGATAATCCTTATGCCCATTTCATCTGCACGCTGTTTAAGGTACTCGCCGGAAATTCCCATTTTATCAGTTTCCGAAGCAACAAGAACCTTCTTTGCGTATTTTCCTCCAAAGCGCTCGGCAACGGTGCTGAGCTTGTAAAGCTCGTCC
>JBJEOX010000156.1:0-2676 GCA_051880935.1 Ruminococcus sp. | reverse complement strand
CGCCGCCATAAGAAGTCCGGGAACATTCTTGTCGCAGTTGGGAACCATAACAAGACCGTCAAAGGCGTGTGCCTTAGCCATAGCCTCGGTTGAGTCGGCAATAAGCTCACGTGTAACGAGAGAATATTTCATACCCTCGTGCCCCATAGCAATACCGTCGCAGACTGCAATTGCAGGGAAAACTATCGGAACGCCGCCTGCAAGGGCAACGCCCATTTTTACAGCCTCAACAACCTTGTCAATGTTCATATGACCGGGCACGATATCGTTTTTTGAGCTTACGATACCGATTAAAGGCTTTTTGATTTCTTCATCTGTAAGACCTAAAGCGTGAAGAAGCGTACGCTGGGGAGCGGCATTAACGCCGTCCTTTAAAACTGAACTTTTCATTATAATCAATCCTTTCGGTTTATTTGTAATCGTAGGGGACGGCTTCCCAGACGTCCCTTATATACCATTCCATTCTACCATAACTGTATTATAAAATCAAGAATTGATTTTGTTTTTGCTTACATATTCCAGAAATTCTGGCGTTTTGCTCCAGTACTTTACGCCCCAGTTTTCAAAATTCCATTCCTCCATATAATCGTTGCACTCGTAGTCTATGTAATACATTTTGCCGTTCTGCACTATAAAGTTTGTGGGGAAGTAGTCAATGTTTGTGTTCTGCGGGTAGAGCAGAGCACACATAGCCCTGACCTGTTCAATATATTCGTCTTTCATTCTGTCCTGCAAAACGAGGTCAAAAATTGTTTCTCCATCAATGTATTCCTTTAAAATGCGTTCTTTTTCAGCGTCAACGTCAAGCATTTCTGGCATAGCAATTCCGATATTTTTAAGCCTTTTGTAGTCGTTTATTTCTGATTGAATTTTATCCCCGAACTGATAATAAGAGCAGGGCTCGTGGTGAATCTGCTTTAAGGTGTAATTTTGCGTTCCGTCAGTTGCAAGATAGGAATATCCGCCCTTGCCCTTTCCGAGCAGTTTTATTATTTCATATTCTTTCCCGTTTACGCTGAGTGTTTTTACTTCCATACGAACCTCCTTGACAGGTTACTGAAAATATTATAAGCATTCTGAATTTATTTTTCAAGTAAATCAGGAAAATTATGGACAATCTGACTTTTTTAAATTATAATACAGACAAAGGCATAAACGAAATATATGTCGGGAGGAATACTATGAAAAAGAAAATAATATCGTTGCTTTTGTGCACGCTTATTGCAGGCGGCAGTGTATCTCTGTTTTCGGTAAGTGCGGCTGAAAATGAGCAGGAAGTACAATACATACGTTCTGTTACTGACAACAACCTCTTATCATATTACAATCAATACGGAGAAGAGGTTGACATTGAATCACTCAACAATCACGTTGAAGTAAACGAAAGCGCTTTGCCGTCAAAATATGATTTGCGTGATTACAACAGGGTTACGTCTGTTAAGAATCAGGGCAGTGAGGGCTTGTGCTGGGATTTTGCCTCCACTGCATCAATGGAGTCGAGCATTCTCTCTCAACCTGAGTTGTCGGCTAAGGAAGGTGACGCTCCATATAAAACGCTCGACCTTTCAGAGCGAGGTCACACGTGGTATATTCATACCAACTTTGACGACGAAAGCTCACCGCTTTACGGCGACTATATACAGGACGCTGCAAAGGGAAGCGGCGGCGGAAGTGCTGAAATGGCAGCAGAGGGACTTTGTGCAGGCTTCGGTGCATATCCCGAAAGCCTTTTGCCCTATGAGCAATTATACTCAGGCTGTCCCGAGGGACTTCGGTTTTATTCGGACTATCGTCTGAAAGATTACAGCGAGCTTAATAATGACAATGCGCTCATCAAGAAAACGGTTATGGAAAAGGGCGCAGTTGTGCTTAACTACAGATGTTTTCAGGCAAACACATATACGGTTGACGGAATGCAGGCTTATTACGACAACGGAAACCCGATTGACGGTGAGTACGGTCAGGGTCATCTTGTCGTTGCTGTAGGCTGGGATGACAGCTACAGCAGAGAGAATTTCAATCCCGAAATGCAGCCTGAAAATGAAGGTGCGTGGCTTTGCAAAAACAGCTGGGGCGAAGAAAATTGCAGTACCGCTGACGGATACAAGGGCTATTTCTGGATGTCCTATGAAACGCCTTTAAGCTGTGTTGCAAGCTATGAAATGCAGAGCGTTGATGAATTTGACAATGTCTATCAGCATCAGATTACGTCATATGCAGGTTTTGAAGTTGAGTCAGCCGCCAATGTTTTTACAGCAAAGTCCAACGAGGTGCTTAAACAGGTTTGCTTGCAGACGGGTGGTGCCGCTGACGTGAAAATTGAGATTCACAAGCTTAACAGCGGCTTTACTTCTCCTCAGGACGGAGAACTGTTGGCAAGCTTTGACGCATCGTTTGACTTTAAGGGAATACACACTGTTGACTGTCCCGAAAATATCAGACTCAGCGCAGGAGATACGTTCTCGGTTGTGGTTGTAAACAAGTCAGAGCTTTTGTTTTATTTCAAAGCGAACAGCGAGAACGAGGCGTCCGGCAGAAGCTATTGCATTACAAACGGTGAAGGCTGGACTGACGTTGCAGACAAATGGCAGTGCGGCTATGCTGCAATAAAGGTTTACACCTCAAATGACGGAGAAGTCTGCAAAACAGCACTTGAAGATCTTGTAAAGTCAGGCG
>JBJEOX010000155.1:0-14485 GCA_051880935.1 Ruminococcus sp. | reverse complement strand
GTTTCCGTAATATAAATCTTCAAGTGTATTCATTGTCGCACCGCCTTTCAGCAAGCAACAATATCACAACTGTTTTCAAAAGTCCAGACTTTTTTATATAGCAATAACAGATCAGCAATAGGTCAGCTTAAAAATAACAAGAAATAGCTTTATTTATTTCAAACTTTCTTCAGTGACACTTGAGAGAGAATATGAGCTACAGTTTGTTTTTGTCCGGAATGACTATATTGTTACCGAAAAAGTCGGGCATTTCCGAAAAAAATTGTGAAATTATTGCAACTGAATGCAAACTGTGATATAATTTACTAATATATACCCAATATCGACAAAATATACTTAATGGAAGCGGATTATGTATGAACAAACTCAGAGAAAACAAACCTACTGCCGATGTGCTGATGATTTCAATGAGGGCAATGGGATATTCTTTTGAAAGTGCTGTTGCAGACATTATTGATAATAGCATAAGTGCCCATGCAAAAGATATTTCTGTCAGATTTCCCATAGATCCTTCAGAGTGCTATATTGCAATATATGACAACGGTGACGGAATGACAGCGGAAGAACTCTTTGACGCTATGAAATACGGAAGCGAATCCAAAAGAGAAGGCAGAGCAGATGATGACCTTGGCAGATTTGGTCTGGGATTAAAGGCTGCTTCCCTGTCCCAGTGCAGAAAACTTACTGTTGCAAGCAAGAAAAATGGTGTTATATCAGCGTTTATCTGGGATCTCGATGTAGTAGAACAGAAACGTGACTGGTATGTAATAGAATGTTCTCAGGAACAGACAAAGAATATCCGGTTTATTGATTGTCTGGAGAAGTACAAAAGCGGTACTGTTGTTTTGTGGGAAAATTTTGATATTATTGAGAAATCCACAGGAAATGTATTTGGTACACTCAGCCATTATATGACACAGACATCCGACTATCTTTCTTTGATATTCCATCGTTTTCTTAATCGAAACGACAAATCTGCTGTAAAAATAAGTGTTAACAATTTTCAGCTCCGTGGTATTGATCCATTCCTTGAAAATCACAATAAGACGAATATACGGAGAGAAATAAAAATCACTATCCCGGATTCTGAAGGAAATGAGCATATTGTAACAGTTCAGCCTTTTATTCTTCCTTTTCAGAAAGATTTATCAGCGGAAGATAAGAAACGATCAGGCGGTATCGAAAATTACCGTTCAAGACAGGGATTTTACATATATAGAAATGAAAGACTTATTGTATGGGGAACATGGTTCAACAGACATCGTGATGAACTCACCAAATATGCAAGAATCAGGGTTGATATTCCTAATTCTCTCGATGATATCTGGGGTATTGATATTAAAAAGCAGAGCGCTACTATTCCTCTTTCGATAAGAAAAAGGCTGACAAAAGCTGTTGATGAAGCTATGGATATATCCGTACATAAGCAGACTTACCGTGGCAGAATAGCTAAAGTTGATGAGGAGCTAGATTATGTATGGGATCGTATCAGTCAGCGGGAAGGTTTATTTACATACCGCATTAATCGCGATTCAAAGGTATTTGACCTTATAAAAGAGACAATCAATGAAGAAGCATTGCCGTATCTTGATATGATTCTAGAAGAAATTGAGAACAATCTTCCGTACCAGCAGATTTACATTGACAAGTCACATAATATCATAGATGAAGAAACTACAGATGAAAGAATAGCTGATGTTGAAGCAAAAGCTGAAGTAATGATGAAATTTGCTATCAGTGCAGGTGCTACGGATATAAACGGAATGATAGACAGATTATTTCTGTCTGAACCGTTCAGTAATTTTCCTGAGCTGAAAGATAAACTGAAGGAGAATCATAATGGTTAATCAGGAGAGAGTCAACAGTATTGTTGGCATAGTACGGAATCTGATTGAGGCAAGAGGTATTTCAGATAATCTTACTGAAGAAATAATAGATGAGCTCATTAAAGAAGCGATCGGCTTTGTCGGCATCAACTGTATTGATGAAGAACTGGAAGCATGTCGTCGTGACCTGAAATACAGATATATGATAAAGTCCATACCAGGTAGCAAAATACTCAATGATTATAATCAGGATGAATGGTACTCGGATATAAAGGACGATATTCAGCAGAAATTCTGGTTAAGATATAAAGATTATCTGATTGATGAAAAACATTTCAGTCCGAATGTAGTCAGCAAACTCGGCAATGAAACGCTCGATCAGGATCTGATGAATTACCTGCTCAATCCGAATATTGAAACAGATACCCCTGTTCTTAGGAGAGGGCTTGTAATCGGTGATGTTCAGTCAGGTAAGACCTCTACATATATAGGTCTTATATGTAAGGCTGCCGATGCAGGTTTCAAGGTCTTTATTCTTCTTGCCGGAACAATAGAATCTCTCAGAAAGCAGACTCAGGAGAGAGTTGAGGAAGGATTCATCGGTATTGATATGTCAGATCCGAATACTGGCGGTAAGCGTGTAGGCGTAGGACTGGACAATAAGGATATATTTGCTACGGCGCTTACTTCAAGGAATAACGACTTCACAGGAAATTCTGATAAAATTGCTGTTGCATTAAAGAATTTCAATGCAGTTGTCTTTGTTATCAAGAAGCAGAAAGATGTACTTAACAAACTGACAAAATGGCTTATCAATCTCAATGCTGATACGCTTACAAAGAAAATCGATCTTCCTATGCTGATGATTGATGACGAGGCGGATAATGCTTCCATCAACACAAGCAAAAGCAAAGAAGATCCTACTACAATCAACCGGCTTATCAGAAATCTTGCTAATCTTTTTACCCGTTCAAACTATATCGGTTTCACCGCAACACCTTTCGCCAATGTATTCATTGATCCCGAAACGACTGAAGAAATGGAGAATCAGGATCTTTTCCCTGAAGATTTCATTGTCTCTCTTCCGACTCCATCAAACTACATCGGACCAGAACAGATATTTGCTGAAAACGGCGAATATCATTCTCAGCTGATCTACATCACTGATGCAGGTATAGAGGAGAGCGATGGACATTCTTTCTATTTCAAACACAAGAAGGAATGGGAAGGTGAACTCCCTGAAAGTCTTACAGATGCGATATATTCTTTCTATATCGTAAATGCGATAAGAGACCTGCGTGGTGACAAGAAAACACATCGCTCAATGCTTGTCAATATGTCACGATTTGTCAGGGTTCAGAAATATATCCGTTCAGAGATTGAAAATATTCACAGCACAGCATACAGAGAAATTAAATTCAATCTCAGCCATGATTTCACTGAATCAATGAAAAGTCCTGTACTGGAGAAAATCTATTCTTTATGGGAAAGACATTTTTCAGATACGGAATTCGACTGGGACGACATTGTCAATGCTCTCTATGAAGCAGTTGAACCTATAATGATTAAGGCAGTCAACAGTGCCAAAGGAACTGATAAACTTGTTTACCCTGAAAATGAAAGCATAAGGGTTATTGCTATCGGTGGTCTTGCTCTTTCAAGAGGTCTGACTCTGGAAGGACTGATTATCAGCTATTTCTACAGAAACACCTGCACATACGATGTTCTTATGCAGATGGGCAGATGGTTCGGTTACAGACGAGGATATGAAGATTTGTTCCGTATATGGACGCACAGAGCATCGGCAGAGTGGTATGCGGAAATTTCAAAAGCAACAGAAGAACTTAAATCAGATATGCGCCTGATGAATGAAAACAAAATGAGACCGAAAGATTTCGGTATCAGAGTAAAGAATGATGCCGATGATCTTCAGATTACTGCCGCTAACAAGATGCGTAATTCTAAAGACGAATTACTTGTCAACAGCTACTTCGGCAATATTATTGAAACTCCATATCTCGTTTTTGATCCAGAAAAGCAAAAGAGAAATTATTACTCAGTAAAGGCATTTATTGAGCATCTTGTATTTAATGGTCTGTCCTTTAATCGATTAAAAGTCAATCAAGGCAGAAACAGACTGATGATTCAGGATGTTCCTAAGTACAGCATCATTGAACTGTTCAGAAAGCTATATGTTTCAAATTACAACTCTCATTTTAATTTATCGCAAATCATTACATTCCTTTCCGACTGTGATGATACAAGTATTGAATTATTTGATATAGCTTTTGTTGAAGGCAATTCGGGGAATAAAGTTATTAATATTGCCGGCAAAAATATTACAACTATATTCAGAGGGAAATGTCGTGCATCTGAAGTTGACGACAGGCTTAATATTGGTCGTAAAGGAAAGCTTGGCGGTCCTGGGGACGGCATCGCTGGAATAGTTGATACACCCGATATGACAGCTGATAAGATAATTGAAAATGCAAAAAACCTTTACAAAGTTGATTACAAAGAGAAAAAGAGGAAAGATTTCCCTGATGATGCTACATATCCCGGAGATACATGGTTCAAATATGTAAAAAACAGAAAGCCGCTTTTGATTATTTACCTTATAGATGTGGAAGGAGAAGACGGAAATGAAGCAACCATCAATAAAATGAAAGAAAGTATGTCTGGAATACCTTCTGTAGGATTTGCCCTGGGTTTCCCTGAAAACGATAATAAAGCAATCTACAATATTTCTGTCTATCGTGCAAACAAAGCTTATAACTGGTTTGAACTCAATGATATCCTTGCTGAAAGTGAGGAAGAAGAATAATGACACTCAAAGAAAGATTCGATACATTCACAACCCCTGATTTCTATTCACGAGTTGATTCAGAACATATCCTCGAACTTTACATAGGACTTGATGAAAAGGGACGCAGATCAATAGAACTGCGATCAACCTTCAATCCCCGTAAAGTCAGGGGTACATCTGCTATTGAAGTAAATCAGTATGAAAACCAGAAATACAAGACAATACGCTTTTCTCTTACGGATGAAGAAATAAGCGGATTGTTCTATACTTTCTGCGAAGATCTGATAGAGCAGACAAGAAATCTGCCTGATAAAACCGGTGGCTATAATGCTATCGTAGTTCGTTTTCATCAATGGAAAAAGATGTTTATTTCTTCAAAAAAGGACTTTCTGAATGAACCTCAGATTATGGGACTGATCGGAGAGCTGTTATTTCTGAAAGATCAGCTGAGCAAAAGGATAGGCTTATCAGAAGCTCTCAAAAGCTGGAGTGGGCAGGAGTTGACACACAAAGATTTTTCCTATGGAGATACCTGGACTGAAGTCAAAACAATCAGGAGAAGCTCTCAATCGGTTCGTATATCTTCCCTGGAACAGCTTGACAGCGAATATGACGGTGAGCTTGCTGTATATGCCCTTGAAAAGATGAGTCCGGAATATAAAGGTATTACATTGAATAAGTTAATCGTTGAAATAAGAAATCTTTTTCCGGATAGCGATGATCGTGACCTGTTTATGTCCAAAGTGGCTTTGCAGGGGTATGAATATCACAATTACTATGATGATTTCGTATATGAGCAGATTTACAATAAGAACTTCAGGGTTAATTCGGATTTTCCCCGGCTCACACCTGATAATGTCCCTGAAGCGGTTACAAAGTCAATATATGATATTGACCTGAACAGTATAGCTGAATTTGAAATAACGGACTGAAGGAAGTGAACAACTATGGATTATCAGGAGTATAAAGAGGACTTTCTGAATACACTAAGAGCTGATTCTGCCCACAGCGGAACAGATACAGAAGATGAATTCCTGAATCATACCCTCGATCTCCTTATGGACTTCAATGAGCTTGATTCTCCCGAAATGACAGGTATGGGAGATAAAAAGGGCAAGGGCGGAAGGCTTATGAGAGCTGACGGTTATTGCTTTGATGAGACTGATCATAGTCTTATACTGCTAATAAGTGATTTTCAGGACTCCAGAGAGCCTGATAAGCTTACAAGAACAAGAGTAGACGAATTATACTGGAGACTGTATTACTTCCTTGACGAAGTATGTAATGGCAACATCAGCACTTATTTTGATGACTCTGATGATGTACTGAAAATATCTGACTATATCCGCAGAAGAATGAATGCGGAACGTGATGATCCTCAGCTAGTACTGAAGGTGAAATTCTATATTCTCACCAACAAGGAGCTTGATACACGACTTCTCAGCACAAATCTTCTGGAAACTACAATCAGTAACACCAGAGGAAAGAAGAAAAAGGCAAAGACAACAAAGAAAATCAAGAAAGAAAATTTCAATGGGAAACCTCTTGAAATTGCGCTCTGGTATCCTGAAAGATTCTTCGAAATGGAAAACAGCAATAATAATGAGCCGATTGTCATAGATGTAGCGGAGGATTATGGTTGTAACGGTATTCCCTGTATCAAGGGCAACATCGGTGACAATTTAGATTATGAAGCATATATTGCTATCATTCCGGGCAAGCTGCTTGCAGACATATATATTGAGCACGGCAGCCGTGTTCTTGAAGGAAATGTCAGGGCATTTCTCGGCACCGGCGGTTCAAAGAGCGTAAACAGTGGTATAAGGAGAACAATCAATACTGATCCTACGAAGTTCTTTACATATAACAATGGTATTGCTACAACTGCCTCGGATGTTGAAACAAATTTTGTTGACGGTCAGCTCTACATAACAAAGATTGTTGATTTGCAGATTATAAACGGCGGTCAGACAACAGCTTCTCTTGCCGAAGCGGTACTGAAAAAGACCAATACTGATCTCAAGGGTATCTATGTGCCTATGAAGCTGACAGTAATTGATGACCGTGAGTCAGAAGATGAGAATGGAATACGCTTTTATGATGCAATGGTACAGTCCATTGCAAAATTTGCTAACAGCCAGAATAAGGTTACTGCTGCCGATTTGTTCTCCAACGACCCGTTTCATATCCAGATGGAGCAGATGTCAAAGAGATATCTTGCACCTCCGGGACAGTCCGCCGTTCCGACAGGCTGGTACTATGAGCGTTCAAGAAAGAAATACAAACAGGAACAAATCAAGTTGTCTAAAGATTCACAGAAGCGTTTCCAGTCCAAATTCCCGAAATCTCAGGTTATTACAAAAGAACAGCTTGCTATGTATATCACGACTGTTTTTTCCCTGCGACCCGACATCGTTTCAAAAGGTAAAAACTGGACCATGAAGGCATTCGGCACAGAGATCAGTGAGATTTATAAAAAGAATAAAGAAGCATTCAATGAATTCTACTTCAAAAAGTGCATCTGTGCTGCAATTATCTACAGAACGGTTGACAGCTATCTTGAAACGCACAAGGATTCTGCAAGAAAACCTACCGGATTCTGGTACAAGACAGGTGGTTATAAGCTCAATATTGTCCCATATTCTATTGCAAAAATAATATCTTCTATTCCTGAAGGACTATCTCTTGACTGGACACAGATATGGAACAAACAGGCAATATCTCCCTCCTTTATGCGTGAAATAGAGATCGTTACAAAGATGACAAATGACTTCATTTGTGACAGCAATGGTGTTATTGTTACAGAATATTGTAAAAAACTTTCGACATGGGAAGAATTTCGTGATAAAATAGGATATAGTCCTTCTGCTGATTTTCTCAGTGAACTGATAAGCACAGCAGAAGTGAAAGAATACGAGCATGATGCAAAATCAGACAAGAAGGATGACAATAATCTGAAAAATATAATGGCTATAATTAACCGGGGTGCGGATTATTGGCAGAACCTTGTAAGAATTGCTCAGAATAACAGGATAAGTGTTTCATACCAGGAACTTACGGCTATCAAGCAATTGATTGATATGTCGGTAACCGGAAAACTCCCGATTACATCATCGGGAAAAGTACCTTCAAAAGTTACAAAAGCTGTTCAGCTGGCATTGGCACTTGAAGATAAATTGAAAACAGAAGGGTTATTAAGTAAATAATGAATCAGACCTATAATCTGGTTGAATTTTTCAGTGGAATCGGAAGTCAGGCACGGGCACTTGAAAATCTCAACATTAAGATCAATACGCTCGCTACCTGCGAATGGGATATACACGCTTTTGTAGCGTATGATGCAATACACAATTCTCCTGACCTTGACGAAGACACTGCAAAAATGGAAAAAACGGATATATTGGAAATTCTTAAAGATTACGCTTTAAGTAATGATGGTAAGCAGCAGATGGATTACAGTATGCTGAAAACCTATTCAGTTGAAGCACTCCGCTATATCCTTTCAGGTATCAGGAGAAGCAATAACTTTGTGGACATCAGTTCACTGAACGGAGCTGATATGCCTGAGAATATCGATATACTCACATATTCCTTTCCTTGTCAGGACTTATCAAATGTAGGTGCTTTTCACGGATATAACAAAGGTATAGACAAGGGTTCAGACAGCAGATCAAGTCTGCTGTGGCAGGTCGGAAGAATACTCCAGGAAATGAAAGATGCCGATAAATCACTTCCCCGGTTTCTTGTTATGGAAAATGTACCGACTTTACTGTCCAGAAGACATTACAGCAACTTCAGAAACTGGATAGGCGATTTGGAAAGCCTGGGGTATTTCAGCAAATATTTCAAGCTTAACGCTTCGGACTTCGGACTTCCGCAGAACAGACCGAGATTATTGATGCTGAGTGTTTATTATGGTAATGATGATGAACTTCATAACAGGCTTAAAGAATACTTTCAAGAAATAAATGAGGAGTTTATAAAAGAATCATACAGTAAAACTGAATATTATATAGCTGGAAAAAGAGAAGTAAAACAGTTGTTAAAGACTGATTATTCAGATGAGCAGTTATTTCAGGAAGCAGTTGAATGCACTCCTAACGATACCCCTTCAAGAAGAAAAATCTGGGAAGAAAATCCACAGATTATACTTCCTGATGGCACTTTAAATGAACAGCTTAGAACTGTACGAACCATAACTACAAAACAAGACAGAAATCCTAATTCAGGTAATCTTTATTTCGACAGTGGCATAGAAGGAAAAAGTAAATTCAGGTACCTCACTCCGAGAGAGTGCTTACTGTTTATGGGTTTTAAGGATGAAGATTACAGTAATATCAGGAAACGAAATGTCGAATTTCACAAAGGAAATCAGTTTTTTCCCCGTGATAAGATAATCAGAATGGCAGGAAATAGTATTCCCGTAAAGCTTCTTGAAGGAATCTTCTGGCTTATGCTGCAGACTGATGAATTTATAGAGGATTATAAAAATGGATGTACATGATAAAGAAACGAGAAGCTATAATATGTCCTGCATCAAAGGAAAGAATACCAGACCTGAAGAAATCGTACGCAAATATCTTTTTTCTCAGGGATTCAGATACAGAAAGAATGACAAGAGATTACCCGGAACACCAGATATTGTTCTATCTAAATATAAGACAGTAATTTTTGTTAATGGTTGTTTCTGGCACGGGCACGAAGGTTGCCGGTATTTCGTCATTCCAAAAACTAATACTGAGTTCTGGAGAAAGAAAATTGAAACGAACAGAAAGAGAGACATCAGAAAAATAAATGACCTTCAGACCCTCGGATGGAAGGTCATTGTTGTATGGGAATGTCAGCTAAAAAAAGAAAAGGCAGATATTACACTAAACAATCTTAAAACAACCATTAAAAATCAGGATAGTTAAGATGTTATTATCAGATGCATGGTTACAATAAAGTATACGGAATCAGGAGGTATAATTATGTTGGTTTTTACCACCAAAATCCCTGTAAAAAGCACTTTAACTGAAAAAATGTTTATTGATTTGTGTACAGAATGGGTATATGGAAGTCCTCACTATCACAATTTAGAGATAAAATATGATGTGTCTGCTCATGAAGATTATGAGATCACAAAAGAAAATGTTAAATGTCAGATAACATGCTATAAAGACAGTAATACAAGTATTGTTGCATTCCGACTGAACAATAATGATAATGGAACTATTTGGATTATCGATTTATTATTTATTGATGATAATGGAAATCGTTTTATCAGTATACAGAATAACTGCAACTCCAGATCTTATGATCCTCGTTTTCCAAAAAATCATAAACCAAATTTTATTAAAAAGATAATGGAAAATGAATATGGCGCAGATGATTTGTATTTTTCGGTAACAGATACACCACTGATTTGTGATAAAACCAATGCTGTAAAATATGCTGAATACATATGCGGAACAGTAAAAAAGCCTCTCCCTATGGTTTATGTCAGTAAGGACTTTGATTCATACACTGTCGATTATAATAAATTAGCAAAATGGCTTTCCGGGATGGCTTACGTAGTTGTTGAAGACAGTAAAGAAACTTCGTTTCTGATGAAAGGACTTACAGATTCTAAAAATGCTCATAATGGATATATAGGTATTTATTACCCGGGCTCAGAAAAATATCAAATCTATTCTTCCGCTGATGTTTTGTCCGGTGAACTTGAAAGAAGTATTTCTCTTAATCTTCAGCAGTCATTAATTAACCATATGTCGTCAGATGAGTATAACTGGACACAGATTCAAACATTAAAAGCAAAAGCAAAGTTGGTAAAAAATGAAAATTCAAGTAAAGAATTATCGGAATTTATAGAGTATGCTGATAATACAGAAAAAGAGCTGAAGGAAAAAATCGAATATTTACAGCGAACAAATGATGCCTTAACAGCACAATTAGAATCTCTTAAAGTAAAAAAACAAGCAAGTACAATTTGTCTTTCAACAGATCTTACCGACTTCTACATTGATGAGCAGCATGATTTTGTGCTATATGTAATGAGAGAGATTGCCAGCAAAATGCATAATCCGGATGAGTCAAAGTATAGACAGTATGAGATATTGCAGAGCATTATAAATAATAACGATATAACAGGTGAAAACGAGAGAATAATCGGAGAACTTAAACGAATATTCAAGCCTGGTTTCAAATGGAATTCAGCTACAAAAAATAAGATCAAGTCTCTTGGTTTTACTATATCAGAGGGAGATCATAATAAGATAACATTTCATGATAATAAATATATGTATACGGTAGCATCAACTCCAAGTGATGACCGTGGCATAAAAAATCTTATGAGTGAAATAGAGAAAGGAATTAGTATCAGTAAAAACTCTTATAATATTTTCTGAATCTCTTAATAGGTCGTGAAATTTATCCGGACAAGCTAAAAGCTGCGCCTTACAGAAATCAAAATAAGGGGATAGCGAAACTGAAATTAAAAGCATCAATTAGAATTTTTCATAAACTGCATCAGATTAAGCTTTGTTTTTATCTGACATGTAATCCTTATGAGCAGTCGGCGTCCCTGACGTCCCAATACGTTACCTATATATCAACTTAAAATTCGGGCAACCGTTTTTACCTAAGTAACCGATTTTTCCACTCGATTTGCGTGTCTAGGCACTCGACTAAATTATGGTTTATCTCACTTTTAATTAAGCTTTAAAACTTAAGCAAAATAAAATATTGTTGTAAAATATGATGCAGTGTGTTATACTTACAACAGAAAATATATTTTAAAGGAACAATGCTATGCGTGTAATTACAGGTTGTGCAAGGGGCAGACGTCTTGAAACCCTCGAGGGCGAGGACGTAAGGCCTACTACCGACAGAATTAAAGAAGCAGTTTTTTCAATTATCCAGTTTGAAACCGAGGGCAGAGCATTTCTCGATTTGTTCGCAGGCTCTGGACAAATGGGTATTGAAGCGTTGAGCAGAGGTGCAAAAACGGCTTGTTTTGTTGATAATTCCAAGAAATCTCTCGACACCGTCAAGAGAAATCTGAAAACAACTAAGCTTGAGCAGAACGCAAAAACCTTTGCAATGGATTATCAGAGCTTTCTTGCAATGTGCTCCGAGCGTTTTGACATTGCGTTTCTCGACCCGCCGTACAAAACGGGAATGTTGCAGAAAGCGCTCGAGTTTGTGCCCGAAATTATGAACGAAACGGGCGTAATTATAGCGGAAAATCCGCTTGACGAAGAAATTTTGTCGAATTACGGCAATTTTGTACTTGACAGACAGTATCGCTATGGTAAAATAAAAATAAGTACATTCAGACATAAGGATTTTGTGCAATGAATAAAACGGTAATTTGTCCGGGCAGCTTTGACCCGGTCACACTCGGTCATCTTGACATAATCAAGCGTTCGGCTGATATGTTTGACCACGTCATTGTCGGCGTGCTTGTGAATTCCTCAAAAACTCCCTGCTTTTCAATTGACGAGCGAATCAGCTTTTTAAAAGAGGTTACGCAGGATATACCGAATGTTGAGGTAGTCAGCTTTGACGGCTTGCTTGCTCAGTATTGCAAGGAAAGAAACGTTGACGCAATTGTAAAGGGGCTGCGTGCGGTTTCAGACTTTGAATACGAGTTTCAGATGGCTATTACCAACAAAAAGCTTAATCCGCAGCTTGAAACAATCTTCCTAATGGCAAACTCGGAGTCTATGTATCTAAGCTCGAGTATGGTGCGTGAGGTTGCCTCAATGGGCGGAGATATCAGCAATTTTGTGCCAAAATGTATTCACGACAGGATAGTAAACAGAATTTCAAATCTTAAAAAATAAACTTAATTCAGATTGGATTATATAAGGAGTGGAAAAAATGAAAGTTGATGATTTAATTCTACAGCTTCAGGATGTTATCGGCGAGGCAAAGTCAATGCCGTTTTCAGGCGGAAAGGTTATGGTAAACAGCAACGAAATCTACGATATTATCGACCAGATTCAGGACGCTATGCCTGCTGAGGTAAGACAGGCAAAGAATATTGTTGCGGACAGAAAGCAGATTCTTGCCGAGGCTAACCGTGAGTCCGAGAACATTATCAGAGCTGCTGAGGAACGTAAAAAGGCAATGCTTAACCAGAATGAGCTTGTAAGAGAGGCTCAGGCAAAGGCTAAGGAAATTGTTGACGATGCAAAGCAGAAGTCAGCCGAAATCAGAAAGGCTGCAAATGTCTATGTTGACAGCATCATCAGACGTACCGAGGAAAGCATTTCTGCACAGCTTGACGAAATCAAGAAAACAAGAGCAAATATCCTGAATTCGCAGAAGTCAAAGCAGCAGAATCAGTAAAGTAATTTAATAAAAAATAAACGCTGAGTTGCAGTAAGTGCAGTTCAGCGTTTTTTATCGCAGATTAAATATTTTATATATTCGGAATATTAATTTTAGCAATTTCCGATTATACAATAGCTTATACTAATACCTGATAAAAAGCAGACAATCTTTGCGGTCTAATTTCCGCAATACTGCGTTGTCGTCCTTGCAAGGCGTCAGCCTTGCGGCGTCCTCCGCCTTGTCTTGCGAAAATTATCCTCGCAAATATAAGTCTACTTTCCATTAGGAATTAGTATTAATAAAAAACTATAAAATATCATTTTGCTCTTTTTATACCAAAATATTTTAAAACAGTTAATAAAATATGTTGACTTTTGGTATAAATATGGTAATATAATTACAAAGAGCTCTTTTAACACATCAAGACAAAATTATGATAGAATTAATATTGAATTATCATATCCGGATTATTATGGTGGTTCATACTTAGATGAAAATGGTGAATTGATAATTTTATTAAAAGCGGTACCGAAAATATCAGAAATAATTTAAAAACTGTTTCCTTAAATGAAGAATTACAATTTGAACAAGCGGATTTTTCATACGCCGAATTAACTGAAATTATTAATTTTATTATGTCTTATCAAGAAAACAATTATGATAATAATTCTGAAGGTGAATATAATATAGCCAAAGATATAGTTGATTGCACCTTAGACGATAAGAATAATAAAATTATTGTAGGTATTAGGAATTTAACTTCGGATAAAATTGATGTTTTTAAAAATCAAATTTTAGATTCTTCCGCTATTGAGTTTGTCGAAAGAACATATACCCCAAAATCTTTTGGTCAGAATAATTATTCTTCTAATAATTCTAATATTGACACCACAGCAATTGTCAATAATGCACGTAGTTTAGTTACTGTCAGACCTGGAATGGAACTTTTTATGTCAAATAAAAATGGAAATATGACTTATTCTTTGGGTATTCCGATGTATAGAACTATTACAAGTGGTAAACAATATGGCTTTGTAACAGCAGGTCATGAGTTAGCTGTTAATGATTTTTTCACAGACTTGAGTACATCTACAAGTGTCGGCACAGTAAAACTTAACAGAGTGGGCGGAAAGTATGATGTTTCGTTTGTTGCTTTAAATTCAGGTGTTACCTGTTCAGATAATATTAAAGATACTCCTTATTCTTTATATCCGTCAAATGAAGAACTTACCAAGCCTGTAAACGGAAAACTGGTCTATGCTTATGGTGCAAAAACTTATACATCCGGAAAAATAACTACAACAAATTATTCTTATTATAACGAAAAATTAAAGACAAGTTTTAGTGGAATGATTGGAGCAAGTTATTTTTCAAAACCAGGTGATAGTGGTGGTTTAGTAGCATCATCAGGTTCTGATAATTATACAAAAATTCAGGAAGGAATTACTTGTGGCGGACAATACGATAACAACGATAATTTGGTTGGAACTTATTATTGTAGTGTCGGCAACATAGTTAATTTATGGTATCTTGT
>JBJEOX010000154.1:0-2711 GCA_051880935.1 Ruminococcus sp. | reverse complement strand
ACAAATATAAAGCTGCTTGACACTCCTGTAAAGCCAAAAAGATGTGTAAAAGGACTTGAAAACGGACTTGATTTGCCAAAGCACCTTGCCGAGCATTTGTATATGTTTGCCGGAGAGAGCGTTTCCGTCGATTTCATTGCAAAAAGATATATTGTAAACGACGTAATCGACTGGTTCGGCAAGGACATAACATTTTCAAATCCGACTGATGATGAGGTTACGGTGACGGTAAAGGTTAACCCGACCGCAATGAAAATGTGGGCGCTTAAGTATTCAAGGTATATAAAGATTGTTTCACCGCAGAGCCTTGTTGATGAGATAAAAGAGGATATTGAATTTGCAAAGAAAAATTATGAATAATGAAAATCAGATAAATAAACAGCATAAGCACAAAAGCCACGGAAAAATCCGTGGCTTTTGTGCTTATTATGTAACTATCTTTACACTGCTTCCGCCGAGCTTATCTTTGGTGACAATTATCTGCTTGTCGATTCTCTCCTTGAGCTCGTTGACGTGGGAGATTATTCCCACAAGACGGTTGCCCTCGGTAAGACCTTTCAGCGCATTCATAGCCTGATTGAGAGATTCATCGTCGAGTGAGCCGAAGCCCTCGTCAACAAACATTGAATCAAGCCTGATTCCGCCTGCCGAAGCCTGAATTTCGTCCGAAAGTCCGAGTGCAAGCGACAGCGAAGCCTTGAATGACTCACCGCCCGAAAGTGATTTTACACTCCTTTGAGTGCCGTTGTAGTGGTCGATTACGTCTAAGCTAAGGCCCTCGCTTGCCTTCAGATTTTCCGCTGTCTGACTGCGTTTAAGCTCATACTGACCGCCCGACATAATCATAAAGCGGGTGTTTGCCCTTTCAATTATTCTGTCGAAATAGGTCATCTGGATATAGGTTTCAAGCATAATCCTTTCTTTTCCGTTTATATGTCCGTTTGCAGTGTCATTAAGCGAGCAGATAAGCGACTCTCTTTTTTCAAGCAAATTGATTTCGTCAGTCTTTTTCTTTATGTTTTCAAGTGCAGAACGATTCGACATAAGACGTGTAAGAACCTCAGTTTTCATCTCGGTTTTTGCTTGCTTTTGTGAATTCAGAATATTCTTCTTTTCGGTTACCTCTTCGGCGTTGATTTTCTCACTGCTGTCAAGCTGTTTTTTAAGCTGTTCCTCCCTTGCCTTTAATGCAATAATATCCTTTTCGCAGGAATTGTAGATATTTTGTGCGTTTTCGTAGGATTTTTTAAGAAGTTCAGCCTTGCTCTCAAGCTCAGAAATCTTATTCTCAGCCGCTTTTTTGTCGGCAAAACAAAGACTGCTTTTAAGCGTTTCAAGCTGCTCTGTAATTTCCGTAAGGGACGCCTTGTAGGATGCAACATTCGTTTCAAGGCTTGAAATATCATTTTTGAGCTTTTCCGTTTCGCTCTCGGTTTTCGGAATTTCCATTTCAAGCTCAGATTTTCTCTTGATTTTTTTCTCCTCAGCCGTTATTTCGGAATTAAGCTTTTTGATAAGCTCGGTAAGCTCTTTTATCAGGCAGGATATTTTTTCTTTTGAAGAATTAATATCGGTATCACCGATTAGCTTTTCAAGCTGGTTTTCAATATTCAATTTTGCTGTTTCAGCTTTACCATTGATAACAGCGCACACGTTGCTTGCGTTTGCCGCTTCGGTCTGTGCCTTGTCGCTTTTCTGCTTTGCCTTTTTCAGCTCTTGCTCCGTAGGGGCAGTTTCGGACTTCTGCGCAATGTTCGGGTGGACTGTTGAGCCGCAAACGGGACAGGGTGAATTTTCTTCAAGCTGAAGGGCAAGTATGCCTGCCTGTTCATTGAGAAAAGCACGGTTTTTGCAGTTATAATCCTCAAGCGCCTGTCGTGCATATTTGCCTGCTTCAATATAAATCTTCTGCTTTTCTTCGAGGTCTGAAAGCATTGCGGTGTATTCGTTAAGCGTTTTTCTTAATGTTTCAAGATTATTCTTCTTTTCCTCTGCCGCACTTTTCTCGCTTATCAGCTTTTCCCTGTTTTCGCCTGCTTTTTCAAGCGTTGATTTTTCAGCTTTCAGCTTTTCAAGGGTTTCTCTCTTGCTGTCAAGAAGTTTATTTTTATCACTAAGACTTTTTTCATCATTTTTGAGAAGCTTTTGTGTTGATTTAATCTTTTTGCTCTGCGCTTCAAGCTCGCTGTAACGTGGCAGCTCAGCCTTGATTTCAGCCGATTCTTTGCTCAGCGTTTCGGTTTCTTTGAACTTTTCTTTTTCAGAGTCAAGAATTTCTTTTGCCTTTGCAAACTCGTCTGATTTTGAATTTAGAGCCTTGCTGACATTTAAAAGCTCGGTGCTTGCCTTGTTGTATTCTTCAAGCTTTCCGAGGAGAGAATTCACCTGCGCAAGCTGTTTTTCAATTTCCGTAATTTCTTTGTTTAATTCTTTATCAGAATTTTCATCCTCTTTAACAAGCTCTTCAAGCGTAACTATCACGTCAACGAGCGGTAATTCTTTGTTCTTTGCCCTTTCAATATTTATAGCAAGAGGATTTTTGTCCGAACAACGTATGCCTTCTATGTACTGCTGAATACCTTTATTTGCTATTATTACCCTATTATTAGCTTCTGCCGCTTCGGTTTTCAGTCTGGCTTGTAATGTGAAGAAACGACCGGTTTTGAATATTAAACGCAAAATTTCTTTTCTTTCTTCTGTGCCGGCAGTGA
>JBJEOX010000153.1:0-2718 GCA_051880935.1 Ruminococcus sp. | reverse complement strand
AAAGCGTAGGGAGATGTACGGGGCTTGAATGCACCGCCTCTGAGTAAGGTTGCACCCGATGCTTTGACGTCCTTTGCAATCTGAACAATCTGCTGTTCACATTCAACCGAGCAGGGGCCTGCCATAATATGCAGGCTTCCGTCACCGATTGTCACGTTATCGTTGATTTTAATAACCGTATTGTCGGGGTGAAACTTTCTGTTCGCCTTTTTGTACGGCTCCTGCACACGCTTTACACTTTCAACAATGTCCTGTGCGTCTATATACTCAATGTCAACCTTTGTGGTATCGCCGATAAGTCCGAGAACGGTTGACTGAACACCGTCCCACTTGTTTACCTTAACGCCGTAGGAGTCCTTGAGCATTTTGGTGAATTTCATAAGCTGTTCGTCAGATGTTGACGGCTTTAAAACTATAATCATATATATCCTATCCCTTCCGAATAATTCTTAATATAATAGTATATTTTATCACTTTAAAGCGCTATAATCAATAGCAATTTTATTTTTTATACTCACTTACTGCATCAATTACCGAAAATGCAGTTTTTATCGGGGTATTCTTGCCCGAAACTATGATATCTGCGGCACTTTTGTAAAGAGGAAGCCGCTTGTCGTACAGCTCCTGCATTGCCTTATCCCTGTCCGGTCTTTGCAAAAGAGGGCGTGTTTTATCGTTGCGCAGTCTGTACTTTATAACACCCAGCGGCACATCAAGAAGTACGATTGTATCTTTCCCTCTAAATACTTCGACATTGCGTTCAAACGTAAACGCTCCGCCGCCCGATGCAATTATGAGGTCTTTCATCTCGGAAAGCTCTTTGCAAGCCTCGTGCTCCATATCACGGAATGTACTCTCACCGTATTTATCAAAAATTTCCGAAACGGTCATTCCTGCCTTTTTCTCGATGTATGAGTCCATATCGAGAAATTTTTTGCCTGTTTTGCGTGCGATATTTCTGCCTACGGTTGACTTTCCGCAGCCCATAAAACCGCACAATACTATATTATCCATCTTCTACCCCTGTTATCTGTTTTTAAGCTCCTCTGCCGAATCAATGCAGAGCTTTGCAATATCGTCCTTATCATAAACCGAGCCGTCCCATTTTTCGTGAGCGACTACCGCCTGCCACACAAGCATTGACATTCCGCCGACTGCCTTAGCTCCGTTTGCAAGCGCCTTTTGGATAAGCACTGTTTCAAGCGGATTGTAGACTGCGTCAAACACGCTTGCGCACCTGTTGATAACGGAATCGCTGACAGGCTGAACGTCAACTTTTGGAAACATTCCGAGCGGCGTTGCATTTACAAGCACGTCAATATCCCCCGAAAGCTCGTTGATGAGGCTGAAGCTTACCTTTGCTTCTTTGACGGTGTTTTGAATTTCTCTGCAAAGTGATTTTGCAATCTCCACATCTTCTTTTCTTACTGCAAAAAGAAGAGGAAGTCCCTTAAGCACAACCTCATAAGCCATTGTGCGTGCAACACCGCCGCAGCCGAGAATTACAACACGTCCGTCAAGGACAATTCCTGCCGCAGCGAGAGCCTTTAAAAATCCGTCGGGATCGGTTGTGTAGCCCTTTGCAACTCCGTCGATATTTGCAACGGTGTTTACACTGCCGTACATTTTCGCCTTTTCGTCAATTTCATCAATAAGCGGAATAATATTCTGTTTATGAGGTATTGTAATGTTGTAGCCGTCAAGCTTTGACAATACTTTGTTGTACTCGTCAGCAAGGTTTTCCGGAGCAATATCAAGCTTTGTGTACTCCGCTTCAATTCCCGAAAGTTTAAAAAGCCTGTTATGTATAAACGGTGACATTGTATGTCCGATTGGATGACCGATTACTGCAAATTTTTTAATACTCATAACTTTTTCCTCCGAATTTCATATTTTTACCTATGCAAATTTCATAACAATAAGAATTATTTATGCAAATTTAAGAATTTTTTTATAAATTTCAAAATAGATATTGACAAAGCGGTAATTTATCAATAATATTATTGAATGTAGAGCAAACCAAAATTTGCTTTCACACCATTGTAGCATAAAATATGTGCTTTTGTCCATAATTAGAAACAAAAGCACGTAATAATTTTTAATGGGAGGAATTACTAATGGTATTAGAGAAAGTTAAGGCAATCCTTGCCGAGCAGTTTGACATTGATGAGGATAAGATTACTGCAGATACAGATTTGCAGGAAGACCTCGGTGCTGACTCACTTGACGTTGTAGATTTACTTATGTCAATTGAAGATGAGTTTGATGTTGAAGTTCCCGACGAGGAAATCGAAAACATCAAGACTGTAGGCGCTCTTGTTTCTTACATCGAAGCTAACTCATAATTTAAAAACAAATCAAATTAAGGTCGGGTTCGCCGTTTGGCACCCGACCTTTTTGTTGTCTTACTATTTCTTTAAATAAGCTGAAATTATTTGCTTAGTTTGTGAGATAAACCATAATTTAATTGACAATTAACAATTATGGTCGAGTGGATAGGTTGCAATAATTTAAAAGTATAGCGCCCGAATTTATTTATTTATATGCGGCGTTGCCGCAGGTGTGGAATTATATTATTGTAGCGGCGAACTGTGTTCGCCAAAATGTATAAATTGCGTTGCAATTTATACATAGGGACGTCCGGGAAGCCGTCCCCTACGGCGATACAGGAAACGTTTGTATTTAATTTCGTAGGGGACGGGTTCCTACACGTCCCGA
>JBJEOX010000152.1:0-2734 GCA_051880935.1 Ruminococcus sp. | reverse complement strand
CACAGGCTACTGCTACACGTGATGAAAGCCTTGAGGATCTCGTTGGTCAGGAAGTTGATTTCAGACTTATCGAGGTTTCACAGCACGGCAGACGCAGAAGAGCAATCGGCTCAATCCGCAGCGTGCTCAAGGAGCAGAGAGCTGCTCAGCGTGAAGAATTCTGGAAGACCTGCGAAATCGGCAAGCGTTACAAGGGCGTTGTTAAGTCGCTCACAAGCTACGGCGCATTTGTTGACCTCGGCGGCGTATTCGGTATGATTCACATTTCCGAGCTTTCATGGACTCACATCAAGCACCCCAGCGAGGTTGTTAACGTTGGCGACACTGTTGACGTTTATGTAAAGGACATCAACGAGGAAACAAAGAAGATTTCTCTCGGATTCAAGAACGCTGAGGACAATCCTTGGGAAATCCTCAAGAACAACTATCCCGAGGGCACAGTTGTTAAGGCTACAATCGTTGGTCTTACTACTTTCGGCGCATTTGCAAACATCATCCCCGGCATTGACGGTCTTATCCACATTTCGCAGATTGCCAACAAGAGAATCGACAAGCCCGCTGACGTTCTTAAGGTTGGCGAAGTTGTTGACGCTAAGATTACAGCAATCGACTTTGACAAGAAGCGTGTAAGCCTTTCAATGCGCGCACTTCTTCCCGAGGACGAGCAGGCTCCCGTAAAGGAAACTGCACCTGTAGAAGAGGCTGCTGAAACAGAAGAAACTCCGGCAGAGGACGCTGAATAATCAAACATAAATCGGGCACCTTAACGGGTGCCCTGTTTTTATAGTATAAAGTGAACGGAGGATTATTATGACGCCGCAGGAAGAATTTATTGCTATATATCAGGAACACATCACCCGTCAGGGGGCAGACGAGCTTCTGGAATGGCTCAAGCGCACCGACTTTTTCACAGCTCCTGCAAGCACAAAGTACCATTGTGCCTGCGAAAACGGACTTGTAATGCATTCTGTCAGCGTGTTCAACACAATGATGGAAAAACACTTTGACGAAGAAACCGACAATCTTGAAAGCTTTGCAATCTGCGGATTGCTCCACGATTTGTGCAAGGCTCAGTTTTATAAGGTGTCAACCCGAAATGTCAAAAACGACCTCACAGGACAGTGGGAAAAGGTGCCTTATTATGCAATTGAGGACCAGTTCCCCTACGGTCACGGAGAAAAATCCGTATTTCTTATTGAACGCAAAATGCACCTCAAAATTGACGAGGCAATGGCTATACGCTGGCATATGGGCGAGTTCGGCGACAAAAACAGCAATGCCATAAGTCAGGCTTACGACCGTTATCCGCTTGCCGTAAAGCTTCACCTTGCCGATCTGGAGTCAACCTTCCTGCGTGAAAAGGGAACTTCTGCGGTGAAGAAATAATTCTGAATTAGAATTATAATTAACAGTCAAAAATCTTTCGGAGTGAAAATATGGATATAATTTCGGCTGAGAGCCGTATAAAAGAGCTTACAAAACAGCTCGAATACCACAACAATTTATATTACAATATGGACGAGCCTGAAATTTCGGACTTTGAATACGATAAAATGCTCAGAGAGCTTGAAAACCTCGAAGAGCAGTTTCCGTCGCTTAAATCCCCCTTGTCCCCGACAAACAGGGTTGGCGGCAACGCAGGAGAAAAGTTTTCTCCCGTAACTCACGCCGTTGTTATGGAAAGTCTGCACGACAGCTTTTCTCACGATGAACTGCGTGATTTTGACCGCAAGGTGCGTGAGGTGTCACCAAGTGTTCAGTACGTAGTCGAGCCGAAGTTTGACGGTTTGTCGGTTTCCTGCGAATACGAAAACGGCGTATTTGTGCGTGGCTCAACCCGAGGCGACGGTACAACAGGCGAGGACGTGACGGATAACCTTATGACAATCAAAAGCCTCCCAAAGCGCATTGCAAACGCCCCTGAGTATTTAGAGGTGCGTGGAGAGGTTTATATGTCGTTTGAAAGCTTTAACGAGCTTACAAAACGTCAGGAGGAGAACGAGGAAAAGACCTTTAAAAATCCCCGTAATGCCGCCGCAGGCTCACTGCGCCAGAAAAACGCAAAAATTACCGCACAGCGCAAGCTTGATATATTTGTTTTCAACATTCAGCAGGTACGTGGAGCTGAGCTTGCAACCCACAGTCAGAGTCTTAATTATCTTACCGAGCTTGGTTTTCCCACAGCTTTCTATAATGTCTATGATGATATTGAGGACGTAATATCTGAAATCGAGCGAATCGGCGATATGCGAGGAAGCTTTGATTATGCAATTGACGGTGCTGTTGTAAAGGTCAACAGCTTTGAAACACGCTCACTCCTCGGCAGTACCGCAAAATACCCGAAGTGGGCGGAAGCCTATAAATATCCGCCCGAGGAGAAGCCTACAAAGCTTTTGAATATTGAAATCAACGTCGGCAGAACGGGTGTTTTAACTCCCGTCGGTAACTTTGAGCCTGTTTTGCTTGCGGGAACAACAGTCAGCCGAGCAACGCTCCACAATAAGGATTTTATAGAAGAAAAAGGTATATGCGTAGGCGATACGGTTATAATCCGCAAAGCAGGCGAGATTATCCCTGAGGTGCTTTCTGTTAAGGAGCACTGCGAAAATGCAGTACCTTTTGAATTTCCGTCACTTTGTCCGTCGTGCGGAAGTCCCGTTTCACAGGACGAGGGAGAAGCCGCAATCCGCTGTACCAACACAGATTGCCCTGCACAGCTTATGCGCCACCTTAT
>JBJEOX010000151.1:0-2750 GCA_051880935.1 Ruminococcus sp. | reverse complement strand
AATGACAGAGGCACAATAACCGGCTGCTACAACACCGGCACAGTCAGCGGCAATGATTGTGTCGGCGGCGTGTGCGGCGGACATCATGAGGCCGGCATAATAACCGGCTGCTATACAAACAGCGGCGGTGTGTACGGATATAATCACAACGGTACTGTAACAGATTGCGAGGAATACACCGGCGATGAATTTAAAGACGGTACTGTATGCGTCTTGCTTAACAAGGCTATAGGCAGTTCATACGATGTAACGTTTTATCAGGGCGAAGAAATCCCACTGTTTTTCTCCAAAACCGAAAACCGATATTGCACGGTAAATTACGCAGTTGCTCCCACCTACACGGTGACAATTCCCCAGACCGTAACACTCGGACAGACGGCAACAATTAAAGCTGATGATGTATTACTGGACGAGGATAAACAGCTTGAAGTTTCCCTTACCGGCACAAGCGAAAATGATAATGCCTTTAAAGTGAAAACCGCCGAGGGCGCAGAGCTTGAATACACAGTAAATGACGGCACAAAAGATATTTCTATCGACGAAACCGTCCTTACAGTAAACCCCGACAATTCAGCCAACGGCAGCGCAGAACTGAAATTCAACGCTCCGAGCGATTCGGATATTATCTATGCAGGTAAATATACAGGTACAGTAACCTTTACCGTTTTTGTAGCAGATGCACAGAATTCATAAAAATCACGCACAGCGTGTAAAATAAAAAATAATTATTTCATAAAGGAGTTTTTTAAATGAAAAAAATATTTGCATTAGCACTCGCAGCAATTATGGCACTTTCCGCAACAGCAACAGCCTTTGCGGCTGAAAGTACAATCAAGCAGGACAGCCAGAACCAAAGCGCAGACACAGCAGTTACATTCACCGTTGGCCCGACCTACACGGTTACAATTCCTACCGAGGTTCAGCTTAACGAAACTGTTGTCAATGAAGTTACTACATACGAGAATGATTTGTCTGTAAAGGCTGAAAATGTCCGTCTGGCTGATAATCAGAAAGTTCAGGTTACATTGAGGAGCAATTTTGCGCTTACAGACACCGCAAATCCAAGCAATTCTCTGACATACAAAGTAAGCGTAAACGGTAATGATGTCATTGATCAGGGTGTTGTTGCTGAGTTTGGCACAAGCACAACTCAGCAGACAAGCGTTCTCCATTTTGCAGCAGGTAATCCGGAATTTTCAGGCACCTACTCCGGCACAGTTACCTTCAATATCGCTATTGTTTAAGAAATAAAATATATTTTTAAGGAGAGTTTTTACTATGAAAAAATTATTAGCAGCTTTATTATCAATCGCACTTTTCGCATCAATATCTGCAACAGCCTTTGCCGCAGAAATTAATCAGGACAGCAATCCAAAAACTGCTACGGCTGAAATTACAACCTCAATCGCACCGAAATATACTGTTTCAATTCCTGCCGATGTGACTGTTGCTTTCAACGATGAAACAACTGACTTTGGCAGCATTGAGGTTACATCAGCACAGATTGACCCCGATAAGTGCATTAAGGTTGCTCTTGACTCAAACGGTAACCTGATTAATGAGGCTGACTCAACAAAGGTAATTCCTTACACAGTAACAGCAGGCGGTGCAGCATTTACCTCGGCAACTTACCTTGCAACAGGCGATAAGACAGACCTCACAATCAACATCGCTCAGGACGACTGGAACAAGGCTTATGCAGGTTCTTACTCTGACACTGTTACCTTTGAGGTGTCATACGAAAATAAAGCATAATAAGGAGGCGACAATATGAAAAAAATAGCCGCAACTCTATTATGCCTGTGCCTTATTGCAGCCTTACCACTGACCGCCTTTGCGCAAGTAACTGGAAGTGACGGCGACAATACGTCTGTCATAAAAACAGTTGTCCCAAGTCAGCACAAAATTTCCTTTTCGGTTGAGGGAGTAGAAGTTATCCTGGACGGAGAGAGCGGTACGGAATTCACCGTTGACCGCCTGTCCAAGCCAACGATTACCTTTAAGCCCAAAGACGGTAAACGGATAAGCAAAGTTTTGCTTAACGGCGAGGACATAACTGACAAAGTCAAAAACGGCACTTATACCCTTGACTCTGTTTACGAGGATGTTGCCTTTACGGTAACAACCGAGGGCCTTATTGAGCCAACCACCACTGAACCCGCAACGGAGAATCCTACAGGCAGTACCACCGGCACAGAACCAACAACTAACCCACAGTCAGGCAATCCGGTACAAACAGGTCAAACCATTAATATAGCACTCTGGGTTGTATTTCTGACTTCCTTTGCTACCGTAATTACATTAAGCAGACGGCGTTCAAAAAAAGATAATTAAATAACCACAACAATTTACCCTGCAATAATGTTTTTTATTTGCAGGGTAATTTTATGTTCTGAAAAATTCAATTGAGTCTTAGGCTGTGTATTCCAAAATAGGAGAGAGTAGATTATCAGGGATATTAAAATCAAGAAAAAGATTAAAAAGATAAAAAGTATATATTTTTTTTGCTACCGCAGTGCAAAATGCACTGCGGTATTTTTTTCGACTTTTTTCTATCTCTTTCAACACCTTACTCTATTCTTCATAAATAAGTGTATTAATCAAAAATTCGTCACAATTCAATTTAATAGCTTTTATTTTTTTGCCCATAACTGCGAAATTTGTTTAATTAGAGGACCTCCTGTCCTGTTTGAACACAAAAAGTCAAACAGAACAGGAGGAAACATAATTGAAAAAATTATGGATAGACG
>JBJEOX010000150.1:0-2757 GCA_051880935.1 Ruminococcus sp. | reverse complement strand
TTAGCACTCCTGTCAACAACGGAAGCAAAGGACTCAAGATAAGTATTCTCCGATAAATAACCGGAAATACTGCTGCAAACTATAAACGGAATTCTGAACACTGCGCCCATACTGCCTCTTACAACCTTAGGGCTGTAAATATCACAGCAGTCCTCTGACATAACAATGCCGTCAATTCCGAACGCCTCGGCTGAACGCAGAATTGTACCGAGATTGTTAGGATCCTGCACGTTATCAAGCGCAAGTAATTTTCCGTTACTCTTAATTGTATCAAACTGACTAATTTTGTCAAGTGCTTTTATAACGCAGAGAAAGCCCTGCGGAGTTTCCGTATCGCTGATTAAAGAAAAAATCTGTTCCGTTACCGCAAAGGTCTTGCGGGAATATTCAGACAATTCATTGAATTTACCACGATTTTTTTCTATTGCCTTCTCGGTTGCAAAAAGTATTTCGATTTCAGCGTTGCTTAGCATTGCGTCATAGCAAACTCTTAAACCCTCGGCAATAAAAAGTCCGGATTGTCTTCTGTAGCGTGCGCTTTTTTTAAGCTTTACCGTATTTTTTATATTACTGTTATCCTTGCTTGTAAGGGTAAGCATATCTTTCTCCTAAAACAGCAAATGCGTTTGGGAAAACCCAAACGCAATTACAAGTCAATTTAATTAAGCGTTTTTAGCCTGTTCAACAAGTGATGTAAAAGCAGCAGGGTCTGAAATTGCAATTTCAGAAAGCATCTTACGGTTTAATGTAACGCCTGCTTTTTTAAGACCATTCATAAATGTTGAATAATTTGTACCGTTAGCCTTGCAAGCTGCAGAAATACGAGTAATCCAAAGACGACGGAAATCTCTCTTTCTCTGCTTACGGCCGATATAAGCGTAGTTACCGGACTTCATAACAGCCTGTTTAGCCATTTTAAAGTGTCTTGATTTTGAACCCCAGTAGCCCTTGGCAAGCTTTAATGTCTTTTTTCTTCTTTTGCGAGTCATCATCGCACCTTTTACACGTGCCATTATATGTTACCTCCGATTAGTTGATTTAGTTAGTTTAAGCGTCAATTTATTTGTAAGGAATAAGGCGCTTGATCTGAGCAGTATTTGTCTTATCAGCTACTGCTGTCTGACGTAAACCTCTCTTACGCTTTCTTGTCTTTTTGTTTAAGATGTGGCTCTTGTTAGCGTGAGCACGGATAACTTTACCGTTTTTAGAAAGTTTAAAACGTTTTTTGGCACCGCTGTGAGTTTTAATTTTAGGCATATTAAGTATCCTCCCTGTTTAATTACTTGTTGGTCTTTGGCGCAAGAAACATAAGCATATTGCGGCCTTCAAGCTTTGCAGGCTTTTCAATAACAGCTGTTTCGCTGCAAGCGTCGGCAAAGCGTTTCATTGTTTCAAGACCGATTTCGGGATGTCCCATTTCACGTCCTCTGAAACGGATTGAAACCTTAACCTTGTCGCCATGCTTGATGAATTTAAGAGCATTGTTAAGCTTTGTGTTGAAATCGTGAGTATCGATATTGAGCGAAAGTCTTACTTCCTTGATGTCGACAACTCTCTGATTTTTTCTTGCTTCCTTTTCTCTTTTAGCCTGTTCAAAACGGTATTTTCCGTAATCCATAATCTTGCATACCGGTGGATTGCTCTGCGGAGCGATTTTTACCAAATCAAGGTTTTTCTGCTCTGCAAGGTTGAGCGCATCCTTTGCGGACATAATACCAAGCTGCTGACCGTCAGAACCGATTATTCTGAGCTCTTTGTCACGGATTTCTTCATTAATCTGAATATTATCTTTCTTGACGATGGTTAAGCACCTCCAAAGTACCACTAAAATAATAAATGCGGACAGAAATACATCCGTCCGCATAGCAATACATAACACAAAAGAAGATTAGGTATTGACCCGTGCAGACGACACCCCACAGGTGAAAGCATTTCTGCTTTGCTTTATTTTACCTTAACAGTATAATACAATTTTTGTTTCTTGTCAAGCATTATTTTTTAAATTTTCATAAATTAATTTTACAACACGCTCTGTTGACTTTCCGTCACGGTAATCGAAGAACATATCGGCAAAAGGCTTGATTTTTTCTGTGCAATAATCTTCCTTGTCAATAACATCGATAAGCTGTTCCTGAGAGTAAACAATTTTACCCGGAACAAAGAGCTTGAAGTCAAAATAAAAATCACGCTCGTTGATATACTTTTCAAGGTCAAACACATAGAAAATCATCGGGATATCAAGCAGTGAAGCTTCAAAAACAAGTGATGAATAGTCGGTGATTATCGCATCGGTTACAAAAAGTAAATCGTTAAGCTCCGTATCATCCGACAAATCAATTATTCTGTCCTTGTACTTTTTAGGAATAGGCTGTTTATCCTTGACAAATGGATGGTGCTTTACAATAAACACGTATTCCTCAGGAAGTTTTGCACACACGGTATTCAAATCAAACATTTCGGTAGGATAAAATGCAGTTTCCTTTACCATACCTCTGAATGTCGGTGCAAAAAGGATAATCTTTTTATTTCTGAAGTGAGGATGAGCAGAATAAAACTTATCTCTCGCCTGATTTTTGTACTCTTCATCAAAGAAAACGTCTGTTCTCGGAATACCCGTTGCCACAACGTTATCCGTAGGAATACCAAAGCCCTCTGAATGACATTTTTTGCAGTAGGTAGAGCTTACTGTTACATAATCGTAGCTTCTGTGATTCCTTGTAGGCTGCGGAGAGCCCTGAGGCTTTGAAAGTCTTGTAA
>JBJEOX010000149.1:0-2758 GCA_051880935.1 Ruminococcus sp. | reverse complement strand
ACCATTCTTTTTCAAATACCGTTGGGAATATATATTTACATTTTAAAAATGATGCACTTATAAATATATATCTTGCTAACAGCGGAAATAGTGATACAAAAGGCTATGAAACATACTCGTTATTATATGTAAACGATTTTTCAAACGAGGACAATATTTTAAGCTTGGACAATTCACCTATATCAATTTTTTCTGTCTTTCTATCAAATATTCTGAATGAAAATATTACGCAGAATGAAGTAAATTTATTTTTACAGGAGTTTAAAAACAGCATAGGGACACCGAGCTTTGATGAAAATGAGATTATAGAGAAGTTTGAAAAAGATACTCATTTCAGAAAAATCCCTGTAAAGTACAGATTAAACCATCAGATTCTTGACGGCGGTATAGAACACTATATTGAAGAGATTTATTTTGGTGAAATAGGGGATAATTATACGAATACAGATTAATAAAACAGCAGTCAAAGCGTTTTGTTTTTGCTTGTGATAACTTTCAAATTTGCTTGAATACCGAAAGGGTGAGTAAAATGAAAAAAACTAAATGCAGTGCAGTGATTACTGTATTGCTTATTGGAGTACTGTTGAATATAACAGGATGTCAATTAATGGGCGTTCAGACAACCGATGTATTAACAGATATTTCAAATATACTGGAATTTGATGTCAGCGATGGCGTGGTGATTTATCAATATGATGATCACGGCGGCTTTCTTGGTGACGGCGATATGGTGGTAAAGCTTTCTTTTTCCGACACAGATTGCCTTAACAGGATAAAGGAAAGCACCGCTTGGAAGCCCTTGCCGTTAACAAAAAATCTTGAGGCTTTTGTATATGGAGCAACATACTACGGTTGTTATAACGCACCATATATACACGACAGCGATTACAACCCCGTTGTTCCTAAAATCGAAAACGGATATTACTGTTTTGTTGACCGCCATTCGCGAAGCAAGGACAAAAAGGACGATTCCCCATTGCTGGACAGATATTCTATTAATTGCTCTCTGGCTATTTATGATGCGGATACCAATTTGCTGTATTATCTTGAATTAGATACCTGATACTATTACTAAAAGAGCAGTCACAAGCTTTTGTGTTTGTGACTGCTTTAGTATTTTGTGATATTTACGTTGCGGCAAACTGACTGTTGTAGAGCGTACTGTAAAAACCGCCCTTTTTGAGCAGCTCCTCGTGATTGCCCTGCTCAATGATGTTGCCGTCCTTCATAACAAGAATAACATCGCTTTCCTTGATTGTTGAAAGTCGGTGCGCAACAACAAAGCTTGTTTTGCCCTTCATCATCTTTGCAAAAGCCTTCTGAACTCTGATTTCCGTCAGCGTATCAATTGATGAAGTCGCCTCGTCAAGAATAAGAATCGCTGGATTTGTCAACATCGCCCTTGCTATACACAAAAGCTGTTTTTGTCCCTGACTTAAATTACCGCCGCCCTCACTTATTACTGTGTTGTAGCCGTCGGGCATACGCCTGATAAAGCTGTGAGCATAAGCGGCTTTTGCGGCGGAAATGATTTCTTCATCTGTTGCATTTTCGTTGCCGTAGCGCAGATTTTCCATAATCGTACCGCAGAAAAGCCAGCTTTCCTGAAGCACCATTCCGAACTGCCTGCGCAGATTATCCCTCGAAAGGCTCTTGATGTCAACTCCGTCAATGCTGATTTTTCCGCTGTCGGTTTCGTAGAAACGCATAAGCAGATTAATAAAGGTAGTTTTTCCGCAGCCTGTCGGACCGACAATCGCAACCTTACTGCCGCTTTTTACGTCAAGCGAAAAGTTCCTGATAAGCGGCTTTTCCTTTGTATATGAAAAGCTGACGTTTTCAATTTTCACGTTGCCCTTACATTCGCTAATCTTCGGTGACTCGGGGGAGTCCGGTGTTTCGTTTTCGGCTTCAAGCACGTCAAAAACACGTCCTGCGGCGGCAATTGCCGTTTGCAATTGCGTGAGAACTCCCGTAACCTCGTTGAACGGCTTTGTATACTGGTTTGCATAGGTGAGGAAACACGAAAGCTGACCGACAGTCAGCGAGCCCGAAATTGCAGTGAGCGCACCGAAAATTCCGACAGCGGCGTATACCATTGCGTTTACAAAACGAGTGCTCGGATTTGCAAGCGCACCTGCAAACTGAGCTTTGAATCCAACGTCATAAAGCTTTGTATTCAGCTTTTCAAAGTCCTCAATTGCTCTGTTTTCATACGAAAAAGCCTTGACAATCCGCTGATTGCCGACGTGCTCCTCAACATATGATGAAATTTCGCCCTGCAAAAGCTGTTGTTCGCTGAAACGCTTGTGCGACAGCTTGCCTATAAACGCCGCAACAAAGAGCGACAGCGGCGTGAGAATTACAACCGCAAGCGCAATTCTCCAGTCAATCATAAGCATAAAAATCAGCGTGCCGATAATCGTTAATATGCCCGAAAAGAGCTGTAAAAACATCTGCGTAAGTCCGTCACCGACAGCGTCAACGTCGTTGATTACACGGCTGATTAAGTCGCCGTGAGGGTGACTGTCAATATAGGAGAGAGGAACGCTGTTGAATTTATCAAAAATCTCTCTGCGCAAATCCCTGACCGTCTTGTAACTGATTATGTTAGTAAAGTAGTTCATAATCCACTGGAAAACCGTCACGCCGATGATACCGACTGCAATATAAATCAGAATTTGTAGAATATTTTCAAAGTTTACCCTGCCTGCGTCAATGATATTGTCAACAGCCTGTCCCGTAAGCACGGGAATGT
>JBJEOX010000148.1:0-2770 GCA_051880935.1 Ruminococcus sp. | reverse complement strand
CTCCTACCAACCGTAAATGGTCATTGTATCATCTTCTTTCAGCACAAGTTTTGTCCACTCACGCATATCTGAAAGTTGCGTTTGATAACGACTTTTATTTTCCCAAAACTCCACACCCCTGTTGTTAAGCATAGAAAGCGGAATATTGACTTTTCCGTCATGATTAAAAATATTCAATCCCGACATATCATCAAAAAGGTCATCAAAGCTGTTATAATTCAAAATACGTTCAGCTATATTCAGCAATTCATTCCATTGTGAAAAGCTGAACCGATAATCCTCATATTCACTAAACCAATCACGTTTCAACCACACGAAGCTCAATTCAAAGAGCAGAAAATTGAACTGATATATATACATTTCAGTATCCACATCTGACGGTGAAATGGTAAGGTAAGGCGTGTCAATGTGCTCTCTGCCTTTTTCTCCGAAGTAAAATGTTCGAGTGCTTGCTTCAAAGCCCGTTACTTCATCAATCATCATATCTTCCCAATTGAATAAACCTTTTTTAAGCTTTGAAAATGGAATTTTAGATATTTCTTTATCCGCAGTAAAGCTTATAACTCCACAATAATCGAAGCATTCGCTGTATAAGCATAATCCTCCGCCGTTTTCAAATTTTAACTCAACTCTGTCAATATATTTTTCATCATTCTCGTTTGCATAAACCTTAACAGAGCAAATTACCTGACCGATACAATCGAAAAAAAGATTATTTGCGTCTTCATTTTTATCGTTAATACCGTTATATCCCATGGAATATGATTGATACTCTCCTGAAATCTGCCCTCGTATGGGCTTAACATTTCCAGTCTGTTGCCGTCCTCAAACTCTATCATCAGCGGTTCGTCAATCTGTGCGTATCTGTCAAATAGTATATCGGGAGCGATATTTTTGTAATCAGACTGTTTTTGTCGTTCAGTTTCATTCGATACCTTATTTTCCAGCAATAAGTAAGCTTCATTCTCTATCCATTCCCGAACGTGCATATAATTCAGACCAATCATCTTTATTTGCTTGATTTTCCTGTCCTTTAGATTCAGGTTATCCATATATTCCTGACATTCAAACGGTGAAGTCAGCTCCGGTGCAGTCCATTCTCTTAAATTAAACTCACCTTCTTTGAAGGTATCTTTTACAATATATTTTTGCTGTTCTGACATTGTTATCACTCCCTTAAAAGCACGCTTTAGTTTTAAATGTTCTTTACCGTTTCATCAAGGTTTCTTAAAACATATTATCTCAAAATGGCTGTGTCAAATAAAGGACAATGCAATATACACAAATATTTTTACAATATATCACACCTTATTCTGACGCTTTAAAATTATATAAAGGCTTGATGGTCTTTAATATTTCAGCTGTGGGAGAAATATTTGCAACGATTTCGTCCTTGTTTTTGTATGCCATGGGCGATTCGTCAAGAGTTCTTTCAGTTACGCTGGTGGAGTAGATTCCCTGCATCTGCTTTTGAAATTCGTCAAGCGAAAGGCTTTCAAAAGCTGTCGTTCGGCTCATAAGTCTGCCTGCTCCGTGAGGTGCAGAACAGTTCCAATCCTCGTTTCCCTTTCCTATGCAGATAAGACTTCCGTCACGCATATTTATGGGAATAAGCAGTTTTTCACCGTTCTTTGCCGATACTGCGCCTTTTCTGACAATATTGCTTTCCAGATCAATGTAATTGTGAATTGTCTGAAAATGCTCAAAATCAGAAAGAGCTTTGCCGAACATCTTTTCAAGAATTATGTTTGCAATTGTTTCTCTGTTGATTACGGCAAATTGCTGACATATACACATATCGTCAAGATACTGCTGACGGTATTCTCCCGTAAGATAACAAAGCTCCTTGGGAATATCTGTTGTTTTTGCTTTAAAGCTTTTCTTTAATTCTTTTATAGCATTTTGAATTTCACTTCTTCTGCCCCCTGCCTTGTAATCTTCTATCAGCTTTTTCTGCATTTCAAACAGCTTATCCTTTCCGCAAAGAATATCATAAGCCATATTCTGATAAATTCCTGCCACCTGCGTTCCGAGATTTCGGCTTCCCGTATGAATTACAAGATACTTGCAATCATCGTCATCAACGTCAACTTCTATAAAATGGTTTCCTCCTCCGAGTGTACCAATGCTGCGTTCAAGACGCCTTGTATGTTTCAGGCTTCTGTAGCAGTGCAAGTCCTGTAGCTGAGGAAAACGCACTAATCTCCCCTCGTGAGTATTTTTTCCGCCGGGCACATATTCGATTATTGTATTGTCAAGCTTTTCAAAGTCAATGTCTCTTCTGCCGCTGCGAGTACTTATTCTGATTTGCAACGGCACTGCTTTGTGGACTGAAATTTTTTGACTGCGTAACGAAACAATTTCAAGGTTAACAATAAGCTCATCTGTAATTGCGCAAAGCAAAGAATAAAGAACTTCGCTTTCAAGCGTATGGACTATGTAGTGGTACTTGAAGTTGAAAAAATTTTCTCTATCATCTTGCTTGTCATGAAGATATGAGCCTACCATGCCGAGCGGTGAAACTTCCGAGAAAAATTTAATTGCATCGCTCCATTTGTCAAGCGGTACATCTAACTCATTTCTGCTGTACAAAACCTGATTACCCTGTTTTCTGCTTTTGAGAATACCGAGCTTTTCATATTCCTTTAGCTTTTTCCGTATTGTTGACAAATCGGGATAAGTGCTGTTGTCAAATGCGCTGAAATATGCATCCGAAAACTTTTCTGCAATATCGCCTGTGGAAAGCCCGTCAAAGTCAACGAGCATATCA
>JBJEOX010000147.1:0-2785 GCA_051880935.1 Ruminococcus sp. | reverse complement strand
CGTAACCCTCGGCGGTACGGGTAAGGACACAGGCAAACGTCACCCGACGCTCGGCAACAACGTGCTTGTAGGCTCGGGCGCAAAGGTACTCGGCCCGTTTACGGTGGGAGATAACGCACGAATTGCCGCAGGCGCAGTTGTGCTGAGTGAAGTCCCTGCAAATGCAACCGCCGTCGGCGTTCCTGCAAGGGTGGTAAAGGTCAACGGAATCAGGAGCGAAACGCTCGACCAGATTCACGTTTCCGACCCCGTTGCACTTGCACTTTGCAACCTTGAACACAAAATTAATCAGCTCAACGAGCAGATAGAAGAATTAAAAAAAGTCAACAGCAAGGAGTAATCAATATGATTTTATATAACTCTCTCGGACAGACAAAACAGGAATTTGTTCCTCATACCCCTGGTAAGGTCAATATGTATACCTGCGGTCCTACAGTTTACCACTATGCGCACATCGGCAACCTCCGCACCTATATTATGGAGGATGTACTTGAAAAGTACCTGCGTTTTTCGGGATATGACGTTAACCGTGTTATGAATATCACAGACGTAGGTCACCTTTCAAGCGACGCAGATACGGGCGAGGACAAAATGCTTGCAGGCGCAAAGCGTGAGCATAAGACGGTGCTTGAAATTGCAAAGTTTTACACCGACGCATTTTTTGCTGACTGCGAAAAGCTCAACATCAAGCGTCCTGACGTTGTAGAGCCTGCAACAAACTGCATTGACAGCTTTATCAATATGATTTCTGTTCTGCTTGAGAAGGGTTATGCCTATATCGCAGGCGGAAATGTCTATTTTGATACTTCAAAGCTTGATTCCTACTACGTTTTCGGAAATATGAACGAGGAAGACCTTGCAGTCGGAGTTCGTGACAGCGTTGAGGAGGACGAAAACAAGCGCAATAAGGCTGACTTCGTGCTTTGGTTTACAAAGTCAAAGTTTGAGTCGCAGGAGCTTAAATGGGAAAGTCCGTGGGGACTCGGTTATCCGGGCTGGCATATTGAGTGCTCGTGCATAAGCTACAAGCACAACGGTGAGTATCTTGACATTCACTGCGGCGGAATTGACAACGCATTCCCGCACCATACAAACGAAATTGCACAGAGTGAAGCGTTCCTTGGTCATAAGTGGTGCAAATACTGGTTCCACGTTCTCCACCTAAATGACGCAAGGGGCAAGATGAGTAAGTCAAAGGGCGATTTCCTCACCGTTTCACTTCTCGAAAGCAAGGGTTACAATCCGCTTGTTTACAGGATGTTCTGCCTGCAAAGCCACTACCGCAAGCCGCTTACGTTCTCGTATGACAGCCTTGACAATACTGCAAAGGCTTACGAAAAGCTTGTCAAGAGAATATCGTCACTCGACAGAAACGGCGAGGTTGACAGCGCAAAGGCAGATGAGCTTATTGCTTCATTCAAAGAGGCTCTTGACAATGACCTTAATACTTCTTTAGGTCTTACCTGTGTTTACGACGCTTTAAAGGCTGACACAAACGACGCTACAAAGCTTTATGTGATTTCGGAGTTTGACAAGGTGCTTTCGCTCGGACTTATCGGAGCAGAAAGTGAAGAAAACTCTGCCGATAGCGACAGCGAAGCAAACGCAGAAATTGAGGCATTGATTGCGCAGAGAACAAAGGCTCGTGCCGAAAAGGACTGGGCGACAGCCGACGCAATCAGAGATAAGCTCAAAGAAATGAAGGTTGTCGTTGAAGATACGAAAGACGGCATAAAGTGGCATTTTGAAGGATAAAATATTATTTTAAATAAACTGTAGGGGCGGCTGTTCACAGTCGTCCCCTGACAGGGAACGGTTCCGAAATTTAATCGGATAATTGAGAATTCGGTGAGAATCCGAAACAACAGTCATTACTGTATTTGACAGGCAATGTTATTAATTTGTTGCTGTCATAAGTCAGATCGCATCCCGTTTCCTTGGTTTTGCAATCTCGGACAAAGGAGAAAAGCAGCCGATTTTACAAAACTTTGATTTGGCTTTTGCCTTATCAGAGTTTAGTATTATACCTCTCGTTTTGCGAGGGGTGTTTGGTGTGCTTTCCTTTTGAGGAGGGCACTTTTTACGTTATGGTAAATTTTTATACTTAATGTTTTGCCCTCTAATATATATAAGGAAAGGTGATTAAAATGAAAGAAAGAATCAAAAAACTAACCTCAATTTTACTTGCGGCAATTATGGTGTCAGCACTCTTTACAGTGTCGCTCACCGCAAATGCCGCCGATACCGACAAGGTGAGGGTAACGGTAAAAAATGAAGTGTATTCAACCGCAGACGGTGCAGTCTGGGACGGAACTCTGCTTGATGAGTGGATAAGCATTGACGATTCTTCAACAATGATGAGCGTGCTCGTTTCTGCTCTTGACAGTAAGGACTACACACAGACAGGTGCTGAGGATAACTACGTTACCGAAATCAACGGACTCAATGCCGGCGACGCCGGCTATATGAGCGGCTGGATGGGAACAATCAACGATTGGTTTGCCGACGAGGGCTACGGTGCTTTCAGCGTTGCAAACGGCACTCTCGAAAGCGGTGATGAATTGTGCTTTGTATACTCAAATGCGTGGGGCGCAGACGTAGGAAGCCTTTGGGACAGTAACGATACTTCGCTTGCTTCTCTTATAGTTGACAGCGGAACGCTTTCCCCCGAGTTTTCTTTTTCAACGAATGAGTACACACTCACACTTGACAGTGAAACAGCAGTTGTTGTCACCCCGACAGCAGTCAACAAAAACTATCAGGTGAGAACATAAAAAAACGAATA
>JBJEOX010000146.1:0-2790 GCA_051880935.1 Ruminococcus sp. | reverse complement strand
AAGAAAGCGTCATACATAATGCGAGTATAATGCTCATAATTTTTTTGCTCAATTTTCTCACTCCTAAATTTATTTACCTCGGAACTGTCGTCGCAGTCCCGTAAAAAAGGGCAATCCGCATATAATTGCCCGATTTATATTAATAATAACAAAATATTAATAATTATTCAACGCTCTATCTGCACAAGAAAACAATTTTGTTTTTAGTTAATATGCCAAATTATGTATTTTTTATGGTTTATCGTACACGAGCTTATCGCAATATATACATATATATTCAACTGTCAACTGCATTTTTTGTTACTTATATCATATTATAGGATTTGCCAAAAATCACCGCTTAAATACGCTGTTCAGCCATACTTTTTAACAGACTTATCTCGTAAGCATAACCCTCTATATCGTTAGGTGTTTCAAGGAAAAACGGAAGATTCTGAAGAGCAGGGTGGTTTATTATTCTTCTGAAAGCATCAAGTCCGATTGCACCCTCGCCTATTTTCCGGTGTCTGTCCTTGTGACATCCGAGATAGTGCATACTGTCGTTGAGATGAACGGCTTTGAGCCTGTCAAGTCCGATTATTCTGTCAAACTCATCAAGCACCTTTTCAAGGTTATTTGCAATATCATAGCCTGCGTCAAAAACGTGGCAGGTGTCAAGGCACACGCCGATTTTATCCTTGTAATCCGCACCGTCGATTATTGCCGACAGCTCCTCAAATTTACCGCCTATCTCACTGCCCTTGCCTGCCATAGTTTCAAGCAAAACGGTTGTGTGCATTTCGGGGAACATCGCTTCATTAAGAGCGGAAATTATCTGCTCTGTCCCCTTTCCCACGCCCTGCCCCGTATGACTGCCGGGGTGAAAATTGTAGAGATTATCGGGGAGATATTCCATTCTGAGCAAATCATCTTTAAGAGTGTTCAGTGCAAACTCCCTTGTTTCGGGCTTTGCCGAGCAGAGATTCATTGTGTAGGGAGCGTGAGCGAGAATCTGCGAAAATCCGTTCTCACTCATAATCAGCTTTAAAGCGTCAACGTCAGCCTGCTCAATTTTGCGGGCAGAACCTCCCCTTGGATTGCGAGTGAAAAACTGAAACGTATTTGCGCCGATTTCAAGAGCCTGCTTTCCGATAGCCTCAAAACCGTTTGAAATTGAAAGATGACAGCCTATGTTCAGCATTTGATTTTCTCCTTTGCTTTTATTCTGATTAAATAATATCAGTATATTCCTGTTGTAAAATAAAATCAAGAAAATGAATTACATTAATCATTTTTCGGCACCATTTCAAATTCATCTTTCAGCATTGAGTAATACAATCTTCCTACATATTCGCCGTTGTAAAAGAAGAAATCTCTTAACATTCCCTCGTACTTAAACCCGCATTTTTCAATAACACGTCTTGACGGCGTGTTTATTTCTTTTGTGGAAATTTGCACTCGGTGCAGACCGATTTCATTAAAGCCGAAATCAAGAACGGCTCTGACCGCCTCTGTCATATATCCTCTTTTCTGATACTCTGTTGCGAGGCAATATTCAATCTCTGCAAAGTGATTTTTTGCATCAACAAGGTAATACGCAATCTGACCTATGCACCTTTTGTCGGCTCTATCAATTATCGCCCAGCGGTAGTTATGATCATTGTTGTATGAAGAAATAAACTTTTCCAGCAATCCGTTTACCTCTTCAAGCGTTGTGTAAATTGGTTCAGCGTACATATGCTGAATTTCGGGCTTGCTTGCCCAAAGGCTGAGCATATCTTCTGCGTCCGAGTATTCAAATTTTCTGAGCACAAGGCGGTTTGTTTCAATATTTTGTGTACCGATATTATTCATATTTTCCTCCGACCAGTATATTCAAATCTTCACGTTCGTACTTATTGTGACCTTTAAGGCTCTTTTTGTATTTCCAGCACTTTATTGCCTGCTCCAGAGTCTTGTCGTTATTGTCGGCAAAGAAATCCCTTATGTAAGTGTTGTACTCAAACTGCTTGTCAATCGTAGTTTTCTTTTTCTTCTTATCCTCAAGAATCTGATAATATGCGTCAATTGAATCACGATAGGTCTTTCCTGCGTTGCTTTTAAGCCATTTCTGAAACAAAACATTAAACGAAAAGCTATTTCCGATTTGCTCCTTATAAAACGCCCTGTGCTTTTCGGAACACACAAAATTGCTTTCTATCACCGTATCAAGGGTAATTTCACCTACGGGCGGTGATTTTCTTTTAGTATGCGTTGCAGTATTCCGCTTTCCCGTATCCAGAAATTCGGCAATTCTATCGGTTAATTCAAGCTTACCCCCTGTTGACTGCAAATTGTGCTTTCTGCAAAAATCAACCAGCTCTTCCTTGAGATAGTAATACTCACGAAATGTTTTGCTGTCTAAATTTGTATTTAAATCGGGTCTTTCATTCATAACAAATCACCTAACTGTTTTTAAAATCGTCATCATTTGCAACCTGAGTTATTGTTATATTTTAAACTACAATTTAAAAAGTATAGTGCGAATACAGAACAAAAACAAGTTTATTTCACGACCGGAAATGTGCCGAAACAGCCGAATTTATCAGCTTATCAAGAAATGCAAGCTGCGCACTTATGTCATCACGTATTAAAACTCACCTCTGCAAATACAAAATCCGATTGAAATTCATTTAAGAAAATCAATCGGATTTTATATTTTTATTTAATTTGATTATCCCTTTAAATAAGCTGAAATTATTTGCTTAGTTTGTGAGATAAACGATAATTTAGCAAATTAACAATGTACAATTAACAATTATGGTCGAGTGG
>JBJEOX010000145.1:0-2796 GCA_051880935.1 Ruminococcus sp. | reverse complement strand
TTTGCGCCTGCGGGATTGTCAATAACAAGACCTGTGTCTGTCATATGGATTCTGTCTAACTTCATTACAGTTGTTGTATCACCGTAATAAATATCAACATCACTCCATACAGTTCTGCCGGGAGCTACACGGGGAGCTGCAAAGTAAACTGTTGTAGCTGTAGATTCAGAAACGAGCTTGCCTTCACCGGCAAATGTAAATTTATCGGATGCAATATCACCATAGTAAACAAGGTCGATATCGCTTGCGTCTGTAAGCTCGTCATATGAGTTTGCTGTTGTAGCTGTGATTACGTCAACGTCAAGGTTTACTTCTGTGTCGCCGCTGCCAACGATATCAAATACAGCAGTAAAGAACACGCCCTTACTTGTGAAGTCATAAAGGTTAAGGTTTGTTGCGTTGAACATAGCCTTGTCTGTGAGGTTGAAGTTTACAAAATAACTGCCGGAAGCAAAACCGGGAATGCAAGTCTTTGCCGTGTTTGTGTCAGCGAGATTCAAAACGCTGCTGTCATAGTAAATTCCGCCCTGCATATTCAAAATCATATTGTCGCACTGAAGATAATATGTAACCTGAATCTGCTTGTCTTTAGCAGTGTAGCTGTAGGTCTGTGCATCGCAAAGATTTGAATTTACAGTAATTGTACCACCTGTGGTCTCCGCAGCACTTGCGCTGAATGAAATTGCCGTTAACGAAGACAAAATCATCATAACTGCAAGCAAAACGGAAATTTGCTTTTTGATAGTTTTCATTTTTAATTACTCCTTTGTTTTATTATTATAATTTTATCTGCCATATTACATACGGCAGTTGACTCCTGTATCATCTTTAAGCGTAAAATATTTCACGCTAAAAAGTAAACAATTCATCAATTTTTGTGCAATTGCATTATTAAGCAATGCTATTATACCATAATTTCACAAAAGGTACAAATAAAAAATTAATTTTTTATGTAAAAATTTTAGAGTTTTTTTAGGTTAAAATTAACAACGCTGTTATTTATTATTAACAAATAATGACATCAATAATTATGTATGTTGTCGATGAGTCAAATAAAAGGTAAATTAGGGGTAAACAAATTTGTGAACATTGACAAAACTCAGTTATCAAACAGCTCGGGATGCATTCTGGAGTAGTGAAAAATATACTGCTGTGCAATTCCCGCATATTCGCCGAAATCCTCGGGCTTCATATCCGGAAACAGCTTTTCCATCGCACGTTTCATCCACACATCAACAGGAAACGCTTCAATCCTGTGCAATCCGAACAGCAACGTACAGTCGGCGACCTTAACACCGACTCCCGTGATTTTCATAAGCTCGGCTCTTGCCTCGTCATAATCGCAGCTTCGGCATTTTTCAAGGTCCACCTCTCCCGACGCAACCTTTTTTGCCGCATCAACAAGGTAGCGGTTTCGAAATCCGGCACGCAACGGTACAAGGTCGTCAGGCGTGAGCTGAGCCATTTTTTCAGCTGTAGGAAAAGCGTATCCGCCTTCAATTTTTTCGCCGAAGCTTTCGCAGAGCCGCTGAACAATTCCTTTTATCCTCTTTATATTGTTATTCTGCGAAATAATAAAGGTACAGAGCGCCTCATACGGCTCCTGACGCAGAATTCTGATTCCCGGTGCATACTTTGCCGCTTCGCACAAAACGGGGTGAATTCTGCTTATTTCTTCTCTGATTTTTCCGTAGTCAAGCGATAAATCAAAGTAATCGTACCAGATATTTTCAAAATCTTCTTTTGTAGTGTTTTCTATATATAATGTGTTGTTTTCAAGTCGTACGGTTACGGATTTGCCGAAAGCAATTCCCTCAAACGAACCGTCCTCGTTTTCTATCCAGCGAAAGCTCTGACCGCAGTCAAGCGTCTGCGCAAGGTCAAGGTCATACACGCCCTCAACCATTACTACGTTTTCAAATTCAACGCATTTCATAAATATACGCCTCCTGAAAAATAATTATACCACAATCCGTCGTTTTATGATACAATAAAATAAAAACTGCGGAGGAATATTATGAAAGAAACAATTTGTACAATTCCGATTAATGATATTTTTATGCCGAAAGACGGCTGTCCGATTTGCCGAATGGAAAAAATGCTCGAGGAACAGTATGTAAAATTTATTACGGGCGACGCAATGATGGAGCCGAACATAAGAATTGATACTAATAAAAAAGGCTTTTGCCACCGTCATTTTTCGCAAATGTTTGAAAGCGGGCAAAAACTGCCGAATGCGCTTATTCTTGAAAGCCATCTTCAGGAAATTCTTGATAACTTTATGCCGAAAAAACTCAAAGGAAAGCCCGACAAGAAACAGCTTGAGGGCATAAAAGCCGAGCTTGACTCCTGCTATGTCTGCGACAGAATAGAGTGGGATATGCGCCACTTTATGGCTACGATTTTTGTTGAATGGGCAAAGGGAGAGGAATTCAGAAAGCTCTACAACGAACAGCCGTTTATCTGCCTGAAACACTATTCATTTATAATGGAAACGGCAACAGGCAAAGGCGGTATGCCGTCAAAGCATCTCGCTGATTTTCACGCAGAAACAGCCGCACTCACCAAGAATTATCTTGAGTCGCTTAAAGGAGATATCACTCATTTCTGCTCAATGTTTGACTACAGGAGCAAGGGGCAGGAATGGGGCAGTTCAAAGGACTCAATCGAGAGAAGTATAGAATTTCTCACAGGTGAAAAACCGTAAGTCGAGTGCCTCGACACGCAAAACGAGTGGAAAAGGCGGATTTTTTGAAATAACGGTTGCCCGAACTATAAATTGATATATAGGTAACG
>JBJEOX010000144.1:0-2798 GCA_051880935.1 Ruminococcus sp. | reverse complement strand
GCATTTCAAAGTTATACACAGGAGGTCTTTTGTAGTTATCGTGATTGCCTTTTCCAACTGCAATGTCAGCATATCCAAGCTTTTGCATAAAGCTTTCAAGCTCTTTGCTATAGCTTTCATCATACCATATATCGTTATCGGACATCTGGCGCATACCTTGCTTTGGATAAAGCTCCTTTAGTATGATCCCCTTTAACGGCATATGTTTTATTCCGTTTTTATTCATAAAGTTAAGTATTTTTGCCCTTTCAATGTCAAGGAGCATATTTTTTCTGATTGCCTTGCCGTTTGCTTCAAGCCACTTATGCTCGGGCGTAATTACCTTTTCTATCGCATAGTAAACAAGCGAAGTCAGGCTGTGTTTCTGACAAAGCTCAAAAAGCATATCGTTGTTTACATTCTGAACACGCTCTTTATCAGGCGTAACATTGTTCAATGCGCAAAGCGAAAGATAAAGCATATCATATCCTGTTTTGATTAATTCGTTCATAGCTTGCACCTGATTCTGAACAAAAGTATTCTTAACGGACTGAATGCACAGTGACAAACAGAATACAATTTGTATAAAAACTCGGAAGTACTGTGTTGTCTGCCTTTCCGTATAAAGCCTGTCATAATTCCGATTATGTCATCTTCGGTTATTCCGTATTCCTTATTTATACAGTTGTCGCCTCTGATTACATATTCTCCGTTTTTTATTCTTATTATACGATGAAGTACATATCGGTCAGGCTTGCGCTTATAAAGTACAACGTCATATTTTCTCAGCTTTCGTTTATTAATCTTTTCTACAATGAAAAAATCTCTCCCCTGCTTTAAAAGCGGGAGCATACTTGTGCCCGTATTTCTGTAAATCAGCCTTTCGTTTTTTTCAAGATACTCTTCAAAACTCTGCTTATTCATCAAGTGCTCCTATACCTCGCAGCTTTTCAATAATCATATGTACATCCGCTTCAATGACTGCTCTGTCTGCATTATATTTTTCAAGCATCTTCTCAACTATCTGACTTTCCTTCGTATCGGTTTTAAGACAATCAACAATAAAAGCCGCTGTCTTGTTGCTGTTTACAATTCCCTTAAAAGATACCGTTTCTGTTCCGATTAATACCTGTGTATCGTCAAACATATGTGTTACAAATCCGTCTTTGAGTTTCATAACTACCTCCACAATTACAATTTATAATATTATAACAGAAGAAGTGCAACAAAAGTGCAACAAAATTTGAAAAAACAGTAAAAAATTTTAAATTTTAATTTTTTTAAAACTTTATAAAATAAAACTGCGACTTATTACAGAATAATAAATTTAAGCCTGAAATCTGTATCAGTCGCAGTTTTGTATTTTACAAATGCCGATTTATGAATTTAACATATAATACTAATTAGTATAAATTATTATTTCGGAATTTGAATGGTCGATTCTTTTGCTTATATTTATATATTAGAATAATTTATTGCTCTCAATAACAGGAAGGGCGGCTGTTGTCATTTCTGCCCAGGAATACTGAAGCATATATTCACCCTGATATGAATTAACGGCTGACAGATTTCCTCGCAGAAATTCATAATAGTCGCAGTCTACAAGTTCGGTTTTAAGTCGGATAGTATTTCTGTTTTTTACTATAATATCGTCAGCACCCACGTTAGCAAGAGTATTTTTAAGGTCGTAAATCAGGTTTCGCAAATTACTTCTCTGCGAAACACTGTCGGGTTTATCTTCCCACAGCTTTGCTGTAATTTCACCCATTGAGCAGGACGCACCTCTTCTGTCAACAAGATAAGCAAATAATTCCTTTGTTTTGTTACGGTTAAAAGACAAATGTTCACTGTTTACAAACACTTCAAAATTTCCAAAGCATTTTATTTTTACTTTTTTCCTTTGCAGAATATTTATAGGATTTCTTAAATTATCAATAGCTCTTTTCACCTGTTTAGTATCAACAGGCTTTAAAAGATAGTCGCTTGCATAAAGTCGGAAAGCATCAAGCGAATACTCGGAATACCCCGTTACAAAAATTATATTCACTTTACCATTAATATCTTTTAGACGCTTTGCAAGTTCAAGTCCTGATATTCCACGCATTTTAATATCAAGAAATGCAACGTCACAATTTTCGGTTTCAGCAAAACTAATTGCGTCAAGCGGCTGACGAAAGCCAAAAATATTAGCATCAGTAATAACTTCATTTATTGTACTTAACAGTACGTCTAAAGCGAGCTTTTCATCATCAACTGCAATAATATTCATAAATCAGTATCCTCCTTTGGAAGTCTTATTGTTGCTGTCGTGCCGTTTCCTACAGAGCTTTTGAGTGTAAGAGTACCATTGCACATAAGTTCAAGACGACTGCGGACGTTTTCAATACCTATATGTATTTTTTCGTCTTTATCAAAATTTTCTGTATCAAAACCTACTCCGTTATCATATATTTCAATTTCATAAAATTCAGGGAGCTCTCGTGTTGACAGCATTACCGTGCCACCGTTTGGAGCATCCCCCACTCCGTGCTTTACGGCGTTTTCAACAAGCGGCTGAATTGTCAGCGCAGGTAAAAGAAAATTATGAGCCTGAATATCATAAACAACATCAAGTTCATCACCAAAACGCATTTTTTCAAGTGCGAGATAGCTCTGAACGTGATTTAATTCATCTTCAAACATTATCGGCATTTTGCGGCCTACAGATTCAAAATTACCGCGCAGATATTTTGAAAAATCACTTATTGCCTGTTTTGCGGCTTTTGAGTCTCTATCGCACAGACAATATATGGAAGTCAGCGTATTATAGAGAAAATGCG
>JBJEOX010000143.1:0-2798 GCA_051880935.1 Ruminococcus sp. | reverse complement strand
TGCAATTTTATCTTGTTTCTTAATGTTTTGTGATTCAATAGTTTTAATTCTTTTCATTGCAATCATTCTCCTTGTAAGAATTTATAAATAAATCTTACCACAGTCTTTAATATTTGTCAATCATTTTCAGCGGCATATATGTAATCGGGCATATAATTTTTTGTTGAGTTTATTTGAATATTATTCTCAATAAGAATATTAATCCGATTAATTAATTTGTCAGTTATAACCTCTCCGGGTACAATAAGCGGTATTCCGGGCGGATAAGCCCAGATATATTCAAGCGAAACTCTCCCCTGTGCTTTTTTTAATAAGATTTTTTCAGAATTAAAATTATTTTTCTGAAATGAATTAAAACTGCGTTCAGGGATTTCTGAAAAATTATACTTGTCATTAGTTTTTTCTTTTTTAGTTAATGAGTTGTCAATTTCAAATAAAGCTTTTTTCAGTCTGCTAAAACCTTCGTCGGTATCACATACGGAAGTCATTGCAATTAAATAATCTGTATATGACATTTCCATTTCAATTTTATATTTTTCTCTTAGAATTTTTGCAAGCTCAGTACCGCTGATATTTGTTCTTGCAGTTGAAATTAAAATTTTTCCGAAGTCATAATCAAAGCAGTTTTCAAGGAACGACTTATCATTATAAAGAATTGAAAGCTTTTTGAGTGACTTTGTATCATTATAGAAATCTAAAAGTCTATTTGTATAGGCTTCAAAATCAGCTTTATTGTCCGAAATAAAATCAAGGCATTTTTCAATTGCACTCATAAGAATATATGACGGACTGCTTGTTTCAAAAACTGAGAGATTTTCCTGCAATTTTTCCGACAACTCAGAATTATCTGAAATTAACAATGCTGTCTGCGTAAGTGAAGGCAAGGTTTTATGCAGACTGACAACTGCAACGTCTGCTCCGCATTTTACGGCTTCACTCGGAAATTTTTCTGAAAACGGAAAATGTGCTCCGTGCGCCTCGTCAACAAAAAGCATTGCACCGTATCTGTGACAAATATCAGAAATAGATTTAATATCCGATACAACACCCTCATATGTCGATGATGTTATAATAACAAGCTTTGTTTCGGGATTTTTAGTTAAAAGCAATTCAAGCTTTTGCGGTGAAACAGAAGTGAAAACGCCGTATTTTTCATCATAATCAGGCAAAATATATTCGGGATTAAGTCCGCAAAGCTCAATTGCATTGTAAACGGACTTGTGGCAATTGCGTGCAACGATAATTTTATCTCCGAAATTCGTCATAGCACGAATTGAGGATAAAATTCCTCCTGTTGCGCCGTTTACAAGTAAAAAAGCATGATTAACGCAATAAAGATTTTCTGCTTTATTTTCAACTTCTCTGATGCATCCGCAGGCATTATGAAGATTATCAAAACCGTCAATCTCGGTTAAATCAATACTGTACGGCAGTAAACCGTCATTTGCAACATCATTTCTCTTATGGCCGGGCATATGAAAAGGATATATGCCGCTTTCATTGTAACTTTTGAGCTTATCGTACAGCATATATCCTCCAAAATTATTTATTAGTTTGTTCCGAATTCTCTTAATTCAAGACCTTTGTTGTGTTCAAGCGCCCAATCAATGCTCCAGTAGCTTGTAAAGAGCAACAAGTGATTGCCCTTTAAATCCTGAATACGCTTTGTGTCAGACGCAAGGTCAAGCGCTTTGGGGTCAACGTCGTCATTTACAATCCATCTGATATATTCATAAGGAAGCGACTCCATTACAATATCAACATTGTACTCGTTTTCAAGGCGGTATTTCAGAACGTCAAACTGGAGAACACCGACAACGCCGACTATTACTTCCTCCATACCGGCATCAAGCTCCTGAAAAATCTGAATTGCACCCTCCTGTGCAATCTGGCTTGTTCCCTTGATAAACTGCTTGCGCTTCATTGTGTCCTTCTGACGTACAAGTGCAAAATGTTCGGGAGCAAATGTAGGAATCCCCTTGAACTGCACCTTGTGATTTGCAGAGCAGATTGTGTCGCCGATTGAGAAAATACCGGGGTCAAATACACCGATAATGTCGCCGGCGTATGCTTCGTCAACAATTTCTCTCTCCTGTGCCATTATCTGTTGTGGCTGGGACAGTCGCATTTTCTTGTTTCCCTGAACGTGGAATACTTCCATATTTTTTTCAAATTTACCGCTGCAAATTCGCATAAACGCAATTCTGTCACGGTGCGCCTTATTCATATTAGCCTGAATTTTGAATACGAACGCAGAAAAGTCCTCTGACATCGGGTCAACCTCTTCACTGACGGTTTCTCTGGGCAGCGGTGAAGTTGTAAGCTTTAAAAACTGTTCAAGGAACGGCTCTACACCAAAGTTTGTAAGTGCTGAACCGAAGAATACGGGAGTAAGCTTGCCGTTTCTTACTGCGTCAAGGTCAAATTCATCGCCTGCACCGTCAAGAAGCTCAATATCGTCAAACAAATCCTGCTTGTGATAATAGCCGATTGTATCCTCAAGTGACGGGTCGTCAAGAGTAAGTTCTTCCTTTTCAACCTCTTTCTGACCGTTGTTAGCAGTAAATGAGAGAATTTTTCTTGAATTTCTGTCATAAACGCCCTTGAATTCCTTACCTGAGCCGATAGGCCAGTTTATGGGATAGGTGTTGATTCCGAGCACGTTTTCAATATCTTCAAGCAAGTCGAAGGGATTTTTAGCGTCCCTGTCCATTTTATTTATAAAGGTAATAATCGGAATATTGCGCATTACGCAGACCTTGAAAAGCTTGATTGTCTGCTTTTCAACGCCCTTTGAG